>JAKJEP010000190.1 GCA_022705365.1 Planctomycetota bacterium
CGGCGACCACCTTTACCCATCTGGATTCCTCCGTAAATCTGCAGAGATCTATCATGGAGAAGGGGATTTATCCGGCGGTAGATCCGCTGGAATCGACCAGCCGTATTCTGGACCCGAATATTGTGGGCCAGCGTCATTATGCCGTGGCGCGGCAAGTGCAGGCTTATCTGCAGCGATATCGGGATTTGCAGGATATCATCGCGATTCTGGGTGTGGATGAATTGAGTGAGGAAGATAAACTGGTTGTATTGCGGGCACGCAAGATCGAGCGGTTTTTATCCCAGCCGTTCCTGGTGGCCGAAACCTTCACCGGGATACCGGGTACATATACCAGCCTGGCCGATACGATCCGCAGCTTTGAAGAGCTTTGTCAGGGCAAATGGGATTCCCTGCCGGAGGCGGCTTTTATGTATGTGGGCGCGATCGAAGAGGCGGCGGAAAAGGCGCGCAAAATGGAAGCGGCCGCTTCGTAGTAGATTTAACTGTTTTAGTATCGGAATGAAATACTATGGTTGCTGTAAACCCGAATCTTACCTGTACCCTGGTGACGCCGGAAGCCAAAATCGCCGACGAAAAGGCCTTCGATGTGGTTTTACCGGCCCATGACGGTTTGCTGGGCATTCTGTCCGGACATGCTCCCCTGCTCTGCAAGCTGGGGCAGGGGCTTCTGCGCTATCACGATGAGTTGATGGGCGAGAAGGTCTATTATATTGAAGGCGGGTTTGCCCATGTCCATGAAAACAAAGTGCTGATTCTGGCCCGCCGGGTGGTGGCCCGGGGGGAGCTGAGCACGGCTGAAGCGGAGCATCAGCTTCGCCAGGCGGAAGCGATGGCCCAGTCAACCGCCAAAGAAAGGGAACTCCGCTCCCAGGCGATTCAGCGGGCCAAACATCTGATTGCCTTATCCCAACTGCCTTCCGGTGGGAAAACTCACATATAAATTATTTTGCCGTATAAAATGGCGTACCGGTTCGGGTACAAGATACCGTATGGATAGCCCGCTAGGCACTCGCCGGCGGATGTCCGTGGCGGAAATGTCGAGCAGGGGGGTTGCAAGAAGATATTTCTGCAAGCGGGCGATTTGCCGGGCATCGAGAATATTCTGAAAACGGTCCCAGCAGCAGCAGGGAGAGCCGGGTCGGCCCGCGGTAACCAGGGTGCATTCCTCGACGAGCTGCTGAATATGATACCAGCCGGGCAGTTCCGGAATACTGTCGGCGCCGATGAGCCAGTATAAAGGCAATTCCGGTCCGTATTTTGTGTGAAAATAGCGAACGGTATCCAGCGTATAACTTGGCCCCTGCCGGTGCAGTTCGCAATCCGACACTTCGAATAATGCATCCCCCTCCACCGCCCGATGCACCATCTCCAATCGAATTTCCGCCTCGGTGAAAATTTTGTTCTGCTTATGGGGCGGAACGGCAGAGGGGATCAGGATGATTTTTTGTACGCCCAGTTGTTCGGCGGCACTGCGGCTGATAATCAGGTGCCCGTTGTGAATCGGATCAAACGTGCCGCCGAATAATAATATGCCCTTCTCATTCATGCTGATTCCATCGTTGCTTCATTTGCCGCTGCTGCTGACCGGCCGGTTCCATTTTTCAATCCACTTGCGTATATCCTTTTCGCCCCAACTGTCCGGCTGCGGCTCATCCGCTCCGGCGGCCAGTTCTTCCAGCGTTGGTTCGCGGGAGGTAACTCCGTCTGCCGGTACGTCCGCCCCGGCAATCCAGGTCAGGGCATTCAAAATGAATTTTCGGTACTCATTATGCGCCCAGTTCCAGTGTGCATGGCCGCCCGTAAATCCAAATCCCCGCCCGCCGTCCGGCCGTTCATAGGCCCAGGCCATATGTGCGGGCATACCCACCTGCTGGCGAACATGGGGATTGCCGCTATACGGTCCTTCCTCCTGTTCAAAGGCCCGTTTGGGCGGGATGGCAGTCAGCAGGGGGGTAACGCCTTTCATATCTTCCACAAAACGCATGTTGAAATACCATTCATCCAGAATTTTAAAGGGCTTAACGCCGCGAGTGATCGGGTGAGCCGGGAAGGTTTCAAAATTCGGTTCCCAGAACGGATTAACCGACCAGTTCGTCTCAAAATACCCCCCGATCCACTTGAGCAGGAAATTACTTTTCTCCTGGTCCTCGACAATCAGGGAAAAATGCAGCCAGGCGATCCCCACCCCCTTTTGGGCCAGCCGGTCGATTTCCGCAAAATGGCCCTCCATGGGATGCTCCTTGCCGCCGTCGCAATAAATGACAATCCCATCCGCCTCATCGAGTATGGCTGGATCGCTCGGCCAGCCGTTGGTTTGCACCACCGCCAGGATGCCGGGCACATTCTCGTTGAGATAGTCTGCCAGCAGCCGGCAGCCGGCGTTATGTTCATGCAGCCCATACCCGTGGCTGCCCGGCCCGGCAATGAATACCAGCTTTTTCTGGTTGGCTGCTTTTTCCGGTAGGGGGGTGGATTTCCGGCAGGTCATGAAAATAAAACAAAAGCCGATCAGGAGGATCGAAAATAAGATAACTTTACTCTGATTCTTTTTCATAATAGTTCCTGATTTTTTGAAAAAGGTCCTTCATTTTGCCGGTATCCTTGATACCAGGCTCCTTTTCCACCCCGCTGCACAAATCAATGCCATAGGTGCCGACGCGCAGCGCCTCCTCGATATTATCAGAACGGATCCCGCCGGCCAGAAAAATCTTTTTACCGCCCGTAGCACGAATCCAGCTCCAGTCAAAGGTTTGTCCCGTGCCTCCGTACACTTCTTGCCGGAAGGCGTCCAGCAGAATAGTATCCACCGGGTATTCTCGGATCTGATCAATATCTTCGGGCCGGCGGATCCGCAGGGCCTTCATGACCGGCACCCCAAACTTCGCGACCGCCCGGCATTGTTCGCCGCTTTCATCCCCGTGCAGCTGGATCATCCGCACCGGACACCGCTCCAGCACGGCCTGTATTACCGGGAGATCCGCGTTGACAAACAGGCCGACGGTACCGGCCTCCGGGGGCAGGGTATCGATAATTTTTCTGGCCGCCGTCGGCTCAATATACCGGGGGCTGGGCTTGTAAAAATTGAAACCCAGCCAATCCGCGCCATACCGCAGCGCCAGATGAGCGTCGATCTCATTGGTGATGCCGCATATTTTAATGATGGCCGTCAAAAAAACCTCAGGAATTCGATATCTGAACCAGTTTTTCCAGGGTTCGGGCCGCCTGGCCGGAGTCTATACAATCGTTGGCCTTCCGGATGCCTTCGGCGAAACCGGGGGCCTGCCCGCTAATCATAAGGGCGGCGGCGGCATTGAGCAATACAATATCCCGGCAGGGACCTGTTTTTTTGTTTTCGAGGATGTTGCGGGTGATTTGGACATTTTTTTCCAGTGATCCTCCGGCCAGTTCCTTCAAGTCCGCTTTGGCCAGCCCGTAATCGCTGTAATCCACCGTATGCCGCGTGATTTGCCGGTCACGCAGCTCCATCATATCCGTCGGCCCGCACGTGGTAAATTCATCCATCCCTTCGCCGTGTACCACCATCGCCCGGCTGACCCCCAGCAGCTTCAGCGCCTCCGCCATCACCGGCAGCAGATAGGGCTTGGCCACGCCGATGATCTGGAGGGGGACATTGGCCGGATTGGCCAGCGGCCCCAGCACATTGAAGGCCGTCCGGAATCCCAGCGCCTTGCGGATCGGCTGCACGTACTTCATGGTGGGATGGTGGCTCGGCGCAAACATGAATCCGATATGCACCTGATCGATGCATTGTTCGATCACCTCCGGCGCTGCATCAATTTTCACCCCCAGGGCCCCCAGCAGGTCCGCCGAGCCGCACTTGCTGGTAATGGCGCGGTTGCCGTGCTTGGCGATGGCCACTCCCGCCCCGGCCGCCACAATGGCCGCCGTGGTACTGATATTGAAGGTGGTCTGCCCGTCGCCGCCCGTGCCGACCAGATCCACCAGCGGCCCGGCCTGGGGCCGCACCGGTACCGCATGATCCCGCATGGCACGAGCCATCCCAGCCATTTCTTCCGCCGTTTCCCCCTTGGCCGCCAGGGCCGTCAGCAGACCGGCAATTTCCACCTCCCCGCATTTGCCGTCCAGAATATCGTTCAAGGCCGACTGGGCTTCCGAAAAACTCAGGTTTACTTTATCCAGTATTTTTTGGGTGTATTCCAGTAACATAACGTACTCCTGTAAGTAGAGGGTTGATTGCCTGTTTACCCTTTTTGGGCCGCCAGCAGAAAAACCGGGTAGGCTTGGTCGAGGCCATCCGGATCAGGCAGCATAATCTTGTGAATACGCACAGACGTGCGAAAGCGAAAACCGATTCGTTCCAGATGCCGCCTTACTTCCTCCGGATCGAAACCGTGATGCGGTACTTTTTCCCCGGTATGAAATTGGCCGTCCTCCTTCTCCAGATCGACCAGGCCCAGATAGCCGCCGGGATGCAATAACCGGAAGAAACGTCGCAATAAATCTTCAGTATCTTCAATGTGATGCAGTACCATACTGCTGAAAATAAAGTCAAACGAAACTCCCGGCAGAGAATCCGCCATAAGATCAATCTGCCGGGTGGTAATATTGGTTAACGCTTGCACCTGGATCTTCCGGTTCAATACCTCCAGCATCCCGGCGGAGGTGTCAACCGCGTCGATATGCCCGAGATGGGGTGCCAGTTGCATCGTGACCAGCCCCGTCCCGCAGCCGAATTCCAGGGCTGTCATCTGACGGGTGAGCGGAATTTCCCGCAGGATCGCCTGGGCCGCCGCCCGGGCCAGTTCCAGACGCTGGGGTTTCTCATCCCACTGGGCGGCCTTTTCATCAAATCGATTTACATTTTTTTGATTTGTCATTTTGTCAACTGCTCAATCACATTGGCTATAATCTTGATGCCGATATCGTCCTGTAGGGTCAATATGGATTCCGGATGAAACTGAACCGAGGCGATTTTCAGTGTCTTATGCTGCAAGGCCATGATCACCCCATCCTCGGTTTTGGCGGTCACTTCCAGGCAGTCCGGCACCGTCTCCGGTTTCACATAGAGGCTGTGGTACCGCCCGCCGAGGAACGGATCATGAATACCCGAAAAAATCCCTTTTTCATTGTGGTGCACCAGCGATTCCTTGCCGTGCATCGGTTCCGGCAGCACCCCCAGCTCCGCCCCGAAATATTCCGCGATTCCCTGATGGCCCAGGCATACCCCAAAGACCGGCAAATTCCGCTTCACCGCTTCCCCCACCACTTCGGGGACCTGCTGATCCCGCGGGGTTTTAGGGCCGGGCGAGAGGAACACCAGATCGGGTTTGATTTCATCCATCTTTTCCGGCTTGAACCCGGCCCGCAGCGTAATGACCTCGACTCCCGTCTGCCGGACATAATTCGCCAGCGTATGCACAAAGCTGTCCTGGCAATCCACAAAGAGCACCCGTTTGCCGGTCGGCATCTTCCCCAGCGGCCGGAACCGCTTGTCCGGCGTATAGTCCTCCAGGGTCACGGCGTTCAAAAAAGCCTCCGCCTTGAGCCGCGTTTCCTTTTCCTCTTCCACCGGGACCGAATCAAACAGCAAAGTGGCGCCCGCCCGCACCGTGGCAACCTTATCCCGCAACTGGACCGTGCGGATAGTAACGCCCGTATTCAACTGGCCGTTGAAGGTGAACAATCCTACGCAGCCGCTATACCACTCCCGCGGGCTGTTTTCCAGGTCCTCGATCGTCTGCATGGCAATCGGCTTGGGCGAGCCGGTCATGGTGCAGGTCCACATATGCGTCAAAAACGCATCGAACAGATCGTAGCCTTCCAGCAGTTCCCCTTTCACATGATCGACCGTATGGAACAGCTTCGAGTAGCTTTCCACCATCCGCCGTCCCACCAGCTTGACCGAGCCGGGCCGGCAGACCCGGGACTTGTCATTCCGGTCCACATCCGTGCACATCGTCAGCTCCGACTCATCTTTTTTCGAGGACAGCAGGGTCAGGATCTGCTCGGCGTCCTTCATCGGGCTGCCGCCCCGCCGCACCGTCCCGCTGATCGGGCTGGTTTCCACCTCGCGGCCATCGACGCGGACATACATCTCCGGCGAGGCCCCGATCAACTGCTCATCCCCCAGGTTGATGAGAAAATCATACGGGCTGGGATTGTTCTTCCGCAGCCGCCCGAAAATCTCGGTGGGCAAATAGCCGCATTTCACCTTGAATACCTGCGAAAGCACCACTTCAAAGAAATCCCCTCGTTTGCAGCCCTGGCGGATTTGTTCCACCTTCCCGGCGTATTCCCCTTCCTGATGATCGCACTCGATTTCCGTGGAGGTAATGCTGCGCGGCGGCAATTTATGCCGCTCCCCCTCGACGGGGATTCCTTCGGTGCTCCGCCCGTCCGGTCCGATAAATTCATAGGACAGCCGGAAGGCCTGCTGTTTCTGATGGTCAATCGCCTCCACCCGGTCCGGCAGGAACAAATGGCAGTCCTTTCTCTCCCGGCTTCGATCATGTTTCGCCCGGATCGGCTCAAACTGAAAAACCAGATCGTACCCAAACGCCCCGAACATGCTCAGATATTCATCCGGACAGGCCATATAGTCGCAGATGGCCCGCAGCACCGAAAAAATACTCGGCTGTTTGCTCCGCTGCTCCTCCGCAAAGTCGCATGGCATCGGCAGCACCTCTCCGGTGATTGCCTCATCCCGA
>JAKJEP010000191.1 GCA_022705365.1 Planctomycetota bacterium
GAAGGACTGGGATAAAGTGTTTGAACCTTTCTATCGTACCGTGGAGGCCCGGCATTCCACCCGGCCGGGCAGCGGCCTGGGGTTGGCCTTCGTCAAGGTTATCGTCGAAGCCGTGGGCGGGACCATATCCGTGGATCGTTCTTCCCTGGGCGGTGCCCGGTTCCTCATGACCTTTCCGGCGCTGCAAAACGAGCCTAGTTCCAGCCAGGAAGATTCTGACATGATGCCGTCTATGAAAGTGGTTATCCTCGGCGGCTCAGCCGCCGGCCCCAAAGTGGCCTCCAAGGTATTTCGGCTGATGCCCAACGCAGACATCACCATTCTGGATCGCGGCCAGGTACTCTCCTACGCCGGCTGCGGACTGCCTTATTATATCTCCGGTGTCGTCCGGAACCAGTCGCAGTTGATCAGTTCTCCCCTGGGGGAGAGCCGGGATCCGATTTTCGCACATAATCGGAAGAATATTCATGTTCTGCATCAGACGGAAGCCCTGGAAATTGACGGTTCGAACCGGCGCATTCGCATTCGGTCGCGATATCAGGACCGGGATACCTGGCTGAATTATGACAAGCTGGTCCTGGCTACCGGAGCCCAGCCAATCATTCCCGACCTTCCGGGGATTCATCTAGCCAACATTTTTTCGCTGCATGGAGTATCCGACGCCGAGGGAATCCGGGCCGCCCTGGAAAGGGGCAAGGCCCACGACGTGATTATCCTGGGAGGCGGCCTGATCGGCATCGAAATCACCGAAGCCCTGGTCCGTAAAGGCTGCCGCGTTACCATCATCGAAAGCCGCCAGCAGATTCTGCGAATTCTGGATTGGGAAATGGCCCGGCTGGTGGAGAACCATCTGGAATCGCAGGGCGTGAAAGTGCTTACCAACACCCGCGTAAAAGAATTCCAGGGCGAAGAGAAAGTCCGTTCCGTACTCACGGATAAAGGAGTTTTGCCGGCCGATATGGTGGTCATGGCCGTTGGGGTACAACCCAATATCTCCCTG
Source organism: Planctomycetota bacterium (assembly GCA_022705365.1). Lineage (GTDB taxonomy): Bacteria > Planctomycetota > Phycisphaerae > Sedimentisphaerales > SM23-30 > JAKJEP01. The sequence goes on from JAKJEP010000191.1 coordinate 1,001, forward strand.
GCTCAGAAGGCCGGCCTGAAAATCGGCACTACCGGAGCCATCCACGTCAATGAATATCTCCAGACCTCGGACCCCAACATTTATGCCGCCGGCGATTGTATCGAATCTGTAGATTTTCTCACCGGTAAACCCTCCTACGTTCCCTTGGGTTCCAACGCCAATCGCCAGGGCCGTATTGCCGCCGTCAATATCTGCGGCGGTACGGATGCATTTCCCGGTGTGCTGCGCAGCATGGCCTGCAAAGTCCTGGACTATAGCATTGCCCGCAGCGGCCTGACAGAAACGGAAGCCCAGCGGGAAGGCTTCGATGTGATTTCCGCCCTGGTACCCGGTCCTGACAAAGAACCATTTGTACCCGGTGCCAAATTGATATTCGTAAAAGTAATCGTAGACCGGCCCACCCGCCGGCTGCTCGGCGCCCAGGCAATCGGTCCGGGCAATGCCGACAAACGCATCGACCTGGCCGCCGTAGCCATCCACAACCGCATGACCATCGATCAACTGGCCAATATGGACCTCTGTTATGCCCCGCAATACTCTCTGGTCATGGATAATATCATTACTGCCGCCAACATCGCCCGGAACAAACTCGACGGTCAGATGGTCGGCATTAGTCCTATGGAGCTTTATGAGAAAATGAGGAACGGAGATGATCTGCTCCTGCTGGATGTACGAACCCCACTGGAGTTTGAGCAATCGCATTTACCCAACAGTACCCATATTCCGCTGGGAACCTTACGCGAAAAAATTTACGAATTGCCTCACCACAAAGAAATTGTCACCCTTTGCAGCTATTCCCTGCGGGGATATGAAGCCCAACTGATTTTACGGGCGGCAGGTTTTCCGAATGTCCGGGTACTGGACGGAGGCCTGGAAATGTGGCCCTATGGAGAATCATAGATTTATATCGAAATAATTATCGGACGATGACATCCAATAATCAAATAGTACATGCCATTTCCGGCTGTTCGCAAAATTGCAAACCTACTTTTATCGCCGCCGATTCCATCGTCTCGCTGCGATCCACACGAACGACCCGGGCACTCTTGATGCGGGCAAAACAGCCTTTGTCCTGAGCCAATTTTTCCGATCGCGGGAAATTTAACTCCAGATTCTGACCTTTGCGGATGGGAGCCTTTAAGGGCAGTATCAGCAAAGCGCCGTCGCTGGATACATTGATGCTTCTTCCATTGAAAAATCGGGCGGCCTTGGGGTGCCATACGCTCACCGGCCAGCTAACCATCGAACGCTTTGACTGTCTTTGCTCATACGCACAAACCACTGTATCTTCCTTTCAAATAAACACTTATACGAATACTAAAAGACGTACAGGTATTTCAGTGTTATAAATATCGGCGGTTTGCGTGTGGTAATTTAGATAAGATGGGTATTATATGTAAATATTTAGACAAATAAAATTATCCCCCCAATTTAACAACCGAAGCTTTCCAAAGAGAGGATACTAAATGAACTCGATCTTTTCTACCAGCGGAATGATCCCCGCTTGATGGCCCCGCGCAAGAAGTTCAACGACCGCCTGGCGGCCCACCGGGCTAAAATCCAGCGTCCAGTCATTAACATACATCCCGATAAATTGATTGGCAGTCGTACTATCCAGCTCCTGCCCAAACTGCCGGGCGTATTCCATCGCTTCCTGCCGGTGGCTCAGGCTATATTCAATGCTGGCTTTTATTATCTTACTTATCTGCTGTACGGCCGGCCCTAAATCACGCCGTATCACATTGCAGCCCAGCGGCATCGGCAATGAAGTCTGCTCATGCCACCAGTGGCCCAAATCCAGCAGAGAAAGCAGCCCCTGACGATGAAAGGTCAACTGGCTTTCGTGAATAATCAGACCGGCGTCCACCTTGCCCTCCACCACCGCCTCCGGAATTTCATCAAATTTCATCACCAGATAATCCACATCCCCAAGTACCAGTTGCAAAACCAGAAAGGCACTGGTCAAGGTACCGGGAATCGCTATCGTTTTATGGGCAACTTCCGACAGCGGCATTGCCTTGCAGGCTACCAGCAGCGGGCCATGAGGACCCGCCGGATTGGCAGAACAAAAATTTGACGGCACACTGGATACCCCGCTGCCATAAGGTACCAGCCCCGTTGCCCCCATACTCGCCCCGCTATTCAAAATCGCATATTGGGCCTGCACATAGGCATACGCATGAACACTGATCGCCGTCACTTCCAGCTTGCCCTGCATCGCCCAGTCATTTAACGTCTGAATATCCCGAAGGATATGCTCAAACACAAACGGCCCGCTGTCAACCATTCCGGTTGCCAGCCCATAAAACATAAAAGCATCATCGGGATCGGGAGAATGCCCCAATCGGATCCGCTGCACAGACATATTTATATAAATCCTTGTAATTTATTATCTTATATTCGATATTTCCTGCCATCGAATATCCTCGGATATTGTAGGGAATTCTCCGGAAAAAGCCAATGATTTTAATAAATCCCCAAAAACGGCCTTGCGCTATTCTGGCTTTGCAGAACTTCACATCTTACTTCAATTCGGGTAAAATTTCCGGTGCCGGCAGAATAGTCCGAGAAAAACTGACAGGCCCGCTAGCCATCGCTTCGGAAGCGTTCCGATTGATCTTCCCCACGCCTAAAGCCACACTGATACTGTCGTTTTGTTCCGCCAGCCGCGTGAACAAGGCCTTCAACTCCGTAAATTCCTTCTCCATATGGGCAAACGTCTTTTCATCCCATTGGCCATCCACTACCCCTTGGAATACCAGGCGGCTGGTTATATCAAATTTCTGATTCAATTGCCGGATTTGTCCAATCGTTCGTTTCACCTTGACCGCCAATTCCGGATTTACCTCATAGATATGGGTTGAAGTTTTAGTCAGCTCAATCGAATAGACCATCTCCAGCGCTATCGCCGGGGATTCATTCAGAGTCCGCCATTGATGGATCATGTCACAGCATCTCTCCATGATAGAGAACCGTTTCCTGGTTTCCAGACCGGTTATTCCCTCACGGGGTTCTGCCAGACCGATTTGATTCGGATCCATAGATTCATTTGGATCACTCGGAGAATCATTTCCTGTATGATCTTCTTCATCGATATCCCCCAAATTTTCCTCGGAATATTTTACCCCGCCCGGATAATAAGGATAACCAAGTAAATAATACACCTGTTTGGTTACCTGCGGATGGTATTTCGGCTGCCAGAACGGATTCTCCGGCCCTCCTTCCCCCAGCACTGGTTCATTCGCCTCTGGCAGCGAAAGTTCTTGCAGATTGGGTTCCGGTGCCGCGGCTTCCGGGTTGGTATTGGGATCGATATTCGCATCCCATTGCGATCCGATTCCTGCAATTTCCCCGGCTACCACTTCTGGCAATGTCACATCTCCAGTATTATCGGAACCGGTTTGGTCTTGCGCCTGGACCGGATACCAGAACATCGCCGCTGCCAACAGAAATCCCAATAAAATAATTCGTCCGGCCATATTATCCATAACTCTATATATAAAAGAAGATTACACCAATTCCTTCTTTTTCCTACACCCACGTCCGCTTTTTTCTACCTGAAAATACCGGATTCATAAAAACCAATCGCGTTTTTCTTATATAATATCGGCAGTAAATTGGCAGAATATCTTCAAATCCATTGGGAATTATGCCTATAATAAATAAAGAGATAACTTTGGGGATGTTGAGGTATAAAAAGTGATTTTACCTGTTTTTTTGACGCCGGCCCAAAAGATGGCTTGTCGTATTTCTCCGGCCTGTATCCCCATCTCTATTGGAATCTTAATCCTGGTGGGGCTAACCTGCCCGATCGCCGCTGGGATAGACGATTTCTACATCGATGGCACCCTGCCGATTGCCAATGATATTCCGCATATCCAGGCTTTATTGCGACGCACACCCGACGGCCCTCCCCTGGAAACCGATGAATACGGCTTTGTCCCCATCGACGCCTATCTGGATACCGGGGCCTCGGGCATTCTGCTCTCCCGCGATACCCGGGATTTGCTGGGCGTAGCGAAACAACCCGGAGCTGTATTCGTGGACGCCGGGGTCGGCGGAGATCAGTATTTTGAAGTCTCCGAACCTTTGTATGTCAATGTAGCGGATTTCGAAGTTTCGGATCCCATGAATCCGGCCCTTTATACCAACCGTAACGGCCCCTGGCGATTGCAGTTAACCCTCGAAGATGACCTGCTGATCGGACCGCTGGATATCTTTGGTGTCCCGGTCATGGCCGGTAAAATCGTGGTACTCGAACCTTCCTACCTGGATCTGGATACCTTCGATTTCAAAGGATTTACCGCCGCACTCTGCGAACCGGACGCCCCGGATATTCCCCCGGTAGATTTCGAAGTCCCGCTGCGTTATACCGATTTCCTCTACTTTTCCCATCCGGATAATATCCCCCCGTTTCCGGTTATGGGTTATAATCCCGTCATCGAAAACATCACTATCAGCTACAACGGCCAAACATCCACCGGCAATTGGCTGTTCGATACCGGCGCCCAGAGCAGTTTTATCTCCACGGAACAGGCCTTTCGTCTGGGTCTGGTGGACGCCGACGGCGAACCGATTGTCCCGCCGGATTTCACCCTGCCCGTCGGCGGCATCGGCGGTTCGACCGAAGCGCCGGGATATCGGATCGATTCCCTGGCAATCGATACCCTACAGGGATTCAAGCTGATCTACGGCCACCCCTCTCTGTTGGTGGGAGATATCGGCATCATCGACGAACAAACCGGGGAGCCGATTATCCTCGACGGTGTTTTCGGATCGAATTTTCTAGATATGTCTTTTACTCTGGAATTTGATATGGCCGATAGCCCCTATTCGCATATTGTGATCGATACCGTCCGCGGCGTACTCGGTTTTGATCTGAAAGACATCTTTACTCCCCCGGCCCATTGCGGCGACCCCAATCATCCCTATCCGGCCGGCGATATCAACCGGGATTGCAGCGTCAATCAGGCGGATGCGGCCATCCTGGCGGAATTCTGGCTGGCCTCCGGCTGCGACCCGAACTACGCCTGCCACCAGGCGGACTTAAATGGGGACGAATATGTAAATCTGCTGGACCTGGTCTTGCTCCAGCAATACTGGCAGCAGTCCTCCTGGCCCCCCCAGTGCGGCGATCCGGGCTACCCCTGGCTGCCCGGCGACCTGAACCGCGACTGCCGCGTGGAACAAACCGATGTCCTCTCGATGCTGGACGAATGGCTCTCCGATGATTGCGACCTGCTGAACTGGAACTGCGCCGGCTGTGACCTCAATAAAGATGGGACGGTTAATCTGGTGGATTTTGCCATTCTCACCCAAGAGTGGTTAACCTGCACCCACCCCGCCGGCTGCTGAATCGGCTTCACACCAACGGTCCATCCCCCGGATAAACCGTTCGATACGTTAAACTTGCTTGACTTTTGACAGCCGTTCGGTTATAGTAAGGTATTGGTGAATAAGCTGAGAGCTTATTAATTGTTAAATAAATACTTATGAGCTGTTGACCTATGACGAAAGCGGCTTGAGAAGACGCAATGCCTTTTTCAAAGCCTTTTTCGTTTTCGGCCTGCTGCTCCGGCATGTAGTGAGAACTATGAGTAAAAAAGATTCTATGCTGGAGAAGTGCCAGCACGCGATTGGCTATTCTTTTCAAGATCCCTCTCTTCTGGAGAAAGCGCTGAATCATG
>JAKJEP010000192.1 GCA_022705365.1 Planctomycetota bacterium
GCCGGCGGATTGGAGGCTTTGCGCGAGATGAGTCCCAACAGGAACAGGCCCAGCATGCCGCCGCCAAAGATACCGGAGAGCGTCCACCAGGCATCCAGGGCGCTGGTGATATTTAGCAGTAGAAAAGCCACCCCGGTACCAAGTATCCCCCAGACGATGGTACTGCCCCATAAAATCCGCATAGATTGTTTTTCGGTGGCGTCTCGATTGACGTATCGCTGATAATAATCGCGCAGGAGCAGGGTGGCGGAGGAATTCAGGCTGGTGGAGATGGTACTCATGGCGGCGGCGAAGATAGCGGCGATCAGCAGCCCCGTGACTCCTTTGGGCAGTTCAGCGCCAATGAAATGCGGAAAGACCTTGTCGCCGATTTTGTCATTGGTTAGCTGGGCGGCTGTTTGATTAACCCTCGTCTGGTAATTATCGGTATTATTCCGGGTTATTCCTTCCGCTGCCAGTTGCTGCACCGCTACCGCTTCTTTGACCTGGTCCAGTTTCTGGGGATAGGCATGATAATAGGCGAACAGCTCGGTCCCGATGAAGAAGAACACAAAGGAAACCGGCACGTAAAGCAGGCCGCCCAGCCAGATGCTTTTGCGAGCTTCCCGATCCGAGCTGGAGGCGATGTACCGCTGGATGAAACTCTGGTCGATGCCGAAATTTTGCAGATTGAGAACGATTCCATAGATCAGAACCACCCAAAAAGTGGCCTGGGAAAAGGAAGGGCCAAAGCTGCCCAGGCTGAACTTATGGTATTCCATGCCGAGGGTGAAGACCTGGCTGGGGCCGTTGGGCATATCCGCCAGCATGACCAGGGCGCACAGGCCGGCGCCGGCCATCAACACGAATGCCTGAAAGGCGTCCGTCCAGATCACCGCGACAATGCCTCCCACGAAGGAATAGATGGTAACGGAAATTCCCGTGACCAGGATGATGATCCGGATATCCCAGCCGAGCAGGACACTCAGAGGCAAGGCCATCAGATACATGACGGCTCCCATGCGGGCCAGTTGCGTCAGGAGATAAAACACGCTGGCATAGATCCGTGCCCAGGGACCGAAACGGTGTTCCAGGTGGGCATAGGCGGAAATCTCGCCGGTCCGGCGGTAGTAGGGCATAAAGAACCGTACCGCGATCCAGGTGGCAATCGGCAGGGAAAGGCTAAAAACAAAGGGATTCCAATTGGCAGCATAGGCCTTGCCGGGCAGGGCCAGGAAGCTGATACTGCTTAAATACGTGGCAAAAATCGACAGCCCGCAAGCCCAGCCGGGCAGGGTACGCCCGGCGGCGGTAAAGCCTTCGGTGGAGCGGCTTTTACGGGAAAAATAAAAACCGATGGACATGGTGGCCAGAAAATACAAACCCAGAACGGCCCAGTCAATGGTGGAAAAGTTATTTTGCATTTATCCAGTATCCCTTTTCTCAGAGTGGCTGTTTGTTTTTTGGGAACGCAAGATAATCTTTTTCGAACTGTTCCAGAAATTCGATGATCGCATGGCGGCTCTGGGGTAGATACGGCGATAAGGGCGGTGCGACATAATCGCCGCAAAGGCCCTGGCAGGCCAGGGCAATTTTCAGGCCTTTGATGACGCCGGTGGAATATTGGTCGTGATGGTATAAATGCCCGGCCAGTTGGCGTACTTGATTTTGTAATTCATTACTGCGGGACTTGTCTCCCCGGCTGGCCGCCTGATACAGATCGACATACAATTGGGGAAACAGATTGGCCCCGCCGCAAACCCCGCCGTGCGCCCCCAGGAAAACCGCCGGTTCCAGGAGTTCTTCCGGCCCAACTAAAATAGACCAATCGGGTCTTTGCGGCAATAAGCCGATAAGTTCTTTCAAGTAATTCATATCGCCGGAACTGTCTTTTACGCCCCGAATCAAAGGGATTTCCGTCAAGGCCCGCACGGTTTCGATGCCAAATTCCACTTTGGTATTGCCGGGGATATTATACAGAAAGACAGGCAGCGAGACGCGCGAAACCACGGTTCGGGTATATTGCAAGAGTTCGGATTGGGTAAGCGGGTAATAATAGGGCGTGGAAAGGACCACGGCTTCCGCCCCAGCCTGTTCGGCGTAATGGGCCATACGGATCGATTCGGCTATCGAGGTATCGGTTATGCCTATGAAAACCGGCACGCGATGATTTGCCTGGCGACAGGTATGTTCCACCAGTTCCCTGCGCAGCCGGGTGCTTAAGCTCTGCCCTTCGCCGGTGGTCCCCAAAATAAAAATGCCATATACTCCGCCGGCAATGACATGCTCGATCAGGCGTTCCAGGCCATTGATATCCAGTTCGTCCTGGGCGAGCAAGGGGGTGAGCAAAGGGACAAGAATTCCCCGGGGCCGGATATTTTCCGGGCGGGCCGCGGACGGATGGATTTCAGATGGAATGGGTTGCGGTTTCATTGGGCTTTTTCGATATTCCTTTCCTTATGATGATTTTCCGGCCGGCGCTGCGTGGATGCGCGCAGAACCGGGATAACGGGTATGACAATCTGGGTGGACCGCGATAATTCACCGGTTAACTGGCGGAATAAGAGCCGCATGGCTTCTTCGTGCATATTATACTGGGATTGATTGAAAGTACTCAGGGGCGGATCCAGGTAGGGGGATTCGGGGTAATCCCCGGTCCCAATCACGGCGATATCGCGCGGGATCCGTAATCCTTTTTCTTTTATGGCGTGATAGGCCCCGATCGCCAGGGGGTCCATCACCGAATACAGGCTGTCGATCGGATTGCTTTTCGACAGCGTTTCGGACATGGCCTCGCAGGCATCTTTGGCGGTAAAACCCCGGCAGATGATTTCCACGGGCGGCTGGCCGGTCAGGATTTGTACTTGCCGGCTGAATCCCTGCACTCTCCCCTGAGTAGATTGGGTAAGCAACTCCGGTCTTAAAATAACCATTCTGCGGCTGCCGGTTCCCCAAAGGATTTCCGCCGCCTGCGCCCCGGTTGCCTCCGGCATGTCCCGAACGGAACTGTAGTTGGGAATGTCCCGGCCGATTAATACCACCGGCACCGACATCGGATGGTGCGCGAGAAAATGGTCATCCTCCGGCAGGGTGTTGGCGATAACCGCGGCGTTAAAACGGCTGCCATCCAGCAAAGCCGGCAGTTCCTGAAGGCGCCCGGCGTGGAACATATCCACAGTGGTGGTGACGGACAAGTCTTTATAAGCCGTTTCCTGATTGACTTTCTGGACGGCGGTCAAGGCAGCACTGATCAGGGGCAAAGGGGCCTCGAAAGAAGTAATAATGGCGACGATAATCTGGTTGTGGCCGCGTTTGGAGCCTAAGTGGCGGGCGGCGAGATTGGGCAGATATCCGGTATTGCGGGCCGCCTCCTGGATACGCCGTACTGTCTCGGCTGAGATTCTTCTTTCCGCATGGCGGTTATTTAGCACCGTGGAAACCGTGGCGGTCGAGACACCGAGCTGCTGAGCCAGGTTAACAATGGTTAATGGTTTTTGCGACTTCATCATAAAAGCTAAAACGTTTATTCTATTTTATTTCCATTCATGCACTGATTGTAATTATGACAAAATTTATTTCGGGTATCAAGAACTATTTTTAAAATAATTATAATTGTATATATCACAATTATTTATATTTACATCCATCGGATAACAAAAGGATTGTTGACAATAACCAATGAATGTTATATAAAACTGGGGTGATAAATCATTGAAATAATCCGAAATCAGAAATAATGTTTTAGCAGTCAGGAGACACAATCATGAACACCGGTTTTATAAACATGGGGTTTGCGATTCGATATTTATTTTTGACACTGATGGTTGCAAGCCCGGCCTTTGCCGAACCAGCCGCGGCAGAAAAACCAGACTGGCAGCGGGTCAAATACAATCATCCGGGCTTGGTGGTGGATTTGGGGGTGGGTTTGTGGGCCTGGCCGCAGCCGATGGATTACGACGGGGATGGGGATCATGACCTGGTCGTTTTGGGTCCGGATAGGCCTTATAATGGCATTTATTTTTTTGAAAACACGGAAGGCCAGGTGAAAATGCCGGTCTTTAAGGCTGGGGTAAGGATTTCACGCGGCATTCCGAATCTGCAGCCATCGTATGTGAATGGACAGGTGCGGCTGTTGTCGCCCGGCACCGAATACCTGGATTTTCGAAACAACCAGTTTACCTCTTCGAAAAAACTGGGATTGCCGGCGAACGTGCATAACAACAAGGTCCGGGCCAATCAATGGAAATATGCGGATTTCGACGGCGATGATGATCTGGATCTCGTTGTCGGAGTAGGCGACTGGACGGACTACGGATGGGATAATGCCTTCGATAAGACCGGAACCTGGACACACGGGCCTTTGCATGGGTATGTCTATCTTTTGCGAAATCAGGGAACCGCCGATGAGCCGAAATACGCCGAGCCGGTGAAAATACCAGCCAATGGCAATCCGATCGATGTGTACGGTATGCCTTCCCCGAATCTGGCGGATTTTGACGGAGACGGCGACCTCGATATGATCTGCGGCGAATTTGTGGATAAATTCACCTGGTTTGAAAATACCGGCACCCGCACCGAACCGCGTTATGCGGAGGGGAAATATCTAACTCATACAGGAAAAGTAATCCAGATGGATCTGTGTATGATGGTGCCGGTAGCGATGGACTGGGATCGGGACGGGGATGTGGATTTGATTGTCGGGCAGGAGGATGGCCGGGTGGCATTTATGGAACATACGGGCGAGGTGATTGATGGAATGCCCCAATGTTTGCCGCCCCGGTTTTTTCAGCAGCAGGCGGATGATTTGAAATTTGGCGCCCTGGCCACTCCGTTCAGTTTTGATTGGGATGGCGATGGCGATGAGGATCTGATTTGCGGCAATACGGCCGGGTATATCGGCTTTATAGAGAATCTGGATGGCGGCAATCCGCCCCAATGGGCCGAACCGAAATATCTGGAAGCCGATCATCAAGTCATTCGTATTATGGCCGGGCCGAATGGCTCCATCCAGGGGCCGTGTGAAGCCAAATGGGGCTATACCGTTTTGAATGTGGCCGATTGGGATCAGGATGGTTTGCCGGATCTGGTGGTGAATTCGATCTGGGGCAAGGTGGTCTGGTATCAGAATATCGGTACGCGAACCCAGCCCAGGCTGGCGGCTGCCAGGCCCATCGAGGTGGAATGGGCGGCTGCGCCGCCGAAGCCGGCATGGAACTGGTGGGAGCCGGCGGGGAAATCTCTGGCGACCCAATGGCGGACCTCGCCGGTGGTGCTGGATTATAATCAGGATGGCTTGAACGATTTGATTATGCTGGATCATGAAGGGTACCTGGCTTTGTTTCTACGTGAAAAAAGGAATGATACGCTGGTGCTGCTGCCGGGCCGGCGAATCTTCCAGATGGCAAAGGAGATGAAAGATGCTGAGCCGGTTGGTGTGGAACCGATGCGATTAAATCCCAATATAGCGGGGGGCAGCGGCCGGAGAAAATTTTGCTTGGCGGACTGGGACCGGGATGGTAGGATAGATATTTTAATAAACAGTAAAAATATTGATTTTTTGCGTAATGTAACGCAGAAAAATGAGGAGCCGGTGTTTTATAATATGGGCTTGATGGGCAAGCGTGTCCTGGCCGGACATACGACCTGCCCCACCGTGGTGGACTGGAACCGAGACGGCAAGCCGGATCTTTTGGCTGGTGCGGAGGATGGCCGCTTTTATTATATGGAAAATCCCTACTGATTGCCCGGTTCCGTGGAATGTCAGGATACTACTGCGATTTATAAATTTTTGCATAAAGGATATGGCTATGAAACAGTGGTATGAAGAGCTGTTTACCGATTACGCCCAAAGCTACGATAAGGAAGCATACACCCAGGGGACCCTCGGTGAATGCGATTTTATTGAGCAGGAAATCCGCGGCGACAAGACCGTGAAGATACTGGATATCGGCTGCGGCACCGGGCGGCACACCATCGAACTGACCAGACGGGGTTATACGGTGACCGGGATTGATCTGTCGGAATCACAGTTGCAGCACGCCCGCCGGAAGGCTGAGGGGCAGGGGCTGAAAATCGACTTTCAACGGCATGATGCCCGCACACCACATTTCACGAAGGCATTCGAGCTGGTGATTATGTTGTGTGAAGGCGGTTTTTCCCTGATGGAAACGGATGAGATGAATTTTCAGATCCTGCAGAACGCCGCGGCGGCCTTGAAGCCGGGCGGCAAATTCATCTTTACCACCCTGAACGGCCTGTTCCCGCTCTTCCATTCCGTCAAGGATTTCTTCGACGCCTACAAAAACGAGAGCGGCACCGCTCCCAATAATCTCACCTTCAATCTGCTCACCTTTCGCGAAAACTGCACCCTGGAGGTCACCGATGACCTGGGCAACCAGAAAACGCTGCATTGCTGCGAAAGGTACTATGTTCCGTGCGAAATCACCTGGCTGCTGAAATCATTGGGTTTTAAGACGATCGATATTTTTGGAGCTAAACTCGGTGCCTTCAGCCGTACCAATCCCTTGACCACGGAAAATTTCGAAATGCTGGTAATCGCAGAAAAAGAATGAAACGAACTTTCATTTCTTTTCGTTTTACCAAATAATTTTTTTAATTTTAGGGAAGCCAGGGTACATTGTACCCCCTTATGGCCAGTTCTTCTCGGGTGATGTAGTCTGGACCGAGCCATT
>JAKJEP010000193.1 GCA_022705365.1 Planctomycetota bacterium
TACCGGCGCGATGGAACCACACAACCGGCATCTGCCCCAGGGGCAGGATTTTCTCCATACCTCCTATGTGGCCCGCCGCTGCTGTGAAATTGCCTGGCAGAAATCTCCCTCGGTCATTTGTCTGCCGGCCATTCCCTACGGGGTGGACTGCAATCTGCTGGACTATCCCCTGGCCATTCATGTCAGCCAGACTGCGCTAAACGCCGTACTCTCCGATATTATCAAATCCCTGCACCGGCATGGCATCCGGAAAATCGTAATCCTCAACGGTCACGGCGGCAATGATTTCAAATCCCTGATACGCCAGATTCAGTGCGACCTGGAGGTATATGTCTTTTTGTGCAACTGGTGGCTGGTGGGGCAGGACCGCTATTTGGAGATATTTGAAAAACCCGACGACCATGCCGGCGAATGGGAAACGTCTGTGGCGATGGCGCTATATCCCGAACGGGTGGAATCGTTAGAGGTGGCGGGTGACGGGAAGGCCAGGCCGTTTCGTTTTGAAGCCCTGGAAAAGGGCTGGGTTACCACCAGCCGTAATTTCAGCCGGTTAAATGATCACTGTGCAGTGGGTAATCCTAAAGCCGCCGCCCCCGAAAAAGGGCGGAAATATCTGGATTTGGTTTGTGATCGAATCGGGTCCTTTCTGGCGGAATTGGCGGTTACTCCGATTGATGCGAATTTTCCGCACCAGTGAAACGGGTAATTTTTTCAGGAGTAAATCGGCAGGTGTTATAATGAGCAGACTATATCCTGTTTATCTGAATCTGACCGGCCGTAGGGTGCTGGTCATCGGCGGGGGGGAGGTCGCCAGCCGAAAAGTCAAAGCTCTGCTGGACTGTGATGCGCAGGTGACGGTAATCAGCCCGGAACTGGGTGCCGAATTTCTTTCCTGGCAGGCAGAGAATCGAATCCGGGTGATCCGCCGCCGCTATCAGGAGGGGGATATCAACCAGGCCTTTCTGGTAATTGCCGCTTGTGGTGATCCGCTCGTAAATCAACAAGTATTCGCCGAAGCAGATGGGAAAAATATCCTTTGCAATGTGGTGGATGAGCCGGACCTTTGTTCATTTCAGGTTCCGGCTGTGGTTACGCGCGGCCCGCTGCAGATTGCCGTATCTACCGGCGGTCTCAGCCCGGCTTTGGCCCGTGAAATTGCCGATCGGCTGCGGCAGCAGTTCGGCAGGGAATACGAAGACCTGCTGGAGGGCCTATCCCGGCTTCGGAGCCATTTGAAGGAAAAATTACCCGGTTCGGAGAATCAGCCGCGCCGTGCCGCCCTCCTGGAAAAATTCATACAATCCGGCGCTTTGGAGCTGCTTCAGGCCGGAAAACGGGACCAGTTTCATCAACTGGTGGAAAAATTCAAAAAACAGGCAGGGGGGTAACGATATGGCGATTTTGAAAAAAGGACTGGTGCAAATCTATACCGGGGATGGCAAAGGTAAAACGACCGCCGCTTTGGGTCTGGCCTGGCGAATGCTGGGGGCCGGCGGCCGGGTCTATATCTGCCAGTTCCTGAAACCGGCTGATTTGGAAACCGGCGAAGCGGCCCTCGCCCGGCACCTGGCGGGAAATCTCACGTTCGAACGGCTGGATGAAAAATGGGACATGAATACTTTTTTAAGTGATGCCGACCAGGTTTGCACCATGCGGCAGGCCATAGCCCGCAAACTATCCCAGATTCAATCTTTGGTTCGGGAGGGCCGCTACGACCTGGTTATTCTGGATGAGCTGATCTTTTGTCTCAAAACCAATCTGGCCGGCTGGCCGGAGGTTCGTTCACTTATTCAATCCCGGGCTGCATCGGTCGAACTGGTCCTGACCGGCAGCGGCGCTGATGAGAACCTGATACAACTGGCGGATCTTGTCACGGAAATGAAGGAAATCAAACACCCCTTCCGTCAGGGCCAGTCCGCCCGGGCCGGCATCGAATATTGACGCCAGCGTCAAAAGCTCTTCGACCCCTTGTTATTGGGGAGATTGGATGTCCATATCGACTTTTGGCGGTTCCTAAAGCCATCCGTTACTTATCGGATGTAACGGTTTGGAGTTCCCTCCGCGCAAAAAAAAGGCCGATGCCTGCAAACATCGACCATCAGCGTCCCGGTAGAAAAAAGGGTGTTTATTGCCTGTATCTATGTTGAGCCTTTTGGCTCCTTTCTCTTCCAACACCGGAGTTATTCTACCTATCGTCTTATTTTCGACGCGAATTTACTAAAAAAAACGGTCTTGTATTATCGGAATCGAAATTTATACCTGGTGCATATTCATTCGGGCTTTATGGTACGTTTTTCTCTCATATGGGTGCTATTTCTATCGGCCGGTCCGTTCGATTGACAATAAAAAAGGCCAAGATATTTTTCCCAACCTTCGCGGGTTTTGCGTCGATACAATTTCAAGATACTGCAAACGGATCCTTGCAGGGAAAACGAAACGGATTCAGGAAGAGGAACCCATTATCGGAACCTTAGTTACGAAGAGCAAAACGAAATGCATACTTGCCGCCCGATAATATTTCTATCTTTGTTCATTCTCAGCGTGGCGGTTCTGGGGAGCATTTCCCTGTATCAATACCGCGAATTGGAACAGCTTCGCTATGCCAGCCGGCTGGAAACCCGGCATCAATCGCAGCGTACCGACCTGCTGCAGCAGGAGTGGTATCAGGTTAAAACTAAATTCGAGCATCAGATTGAAGAGGAAATAGCCAGACGAATTGATGAGCAATGGACCCGAAGCCATTTGGTTCATCCGCGGCTGGTGTCGGAAGGAGAAGGCATATCCGAATCCGGTAATTCCCAGGCTATCGTGGCGGAATGTTCCCCTGGTGTCTGTCTGATTCAGGGGGCGTATCTGTTTTTAGATCCCAAAACCGAGATGCCTCTGCGTTATACCACAGAATCGACCCAGCCAGGAGAAGATGCTTGTCAGTCGGAAGCCATCTCTGTCGAGGTGCCCAGGCAGTCCGATGGTTCGTATGCGGTCAGTGTGAATGGGAGGGGGGGCCTCCTGCTGGTGGAATATACCGGGACCGGGTTTCTGGTCGATGGGCAGGGCTTCCTGATAACCAATAAGCATGTTACCACTCCCTGGGAAGTATCCCGGGAATATCAGCCGATTCTGCAAGCGGGCTATGTACCGCGTTTGTACCTTTTCCAGGTTTTCTTTCCCAACCAAAATAGACCGCTGCAGGCCGAGATAATTGACCATTCGGATACCGAGGATGTCGCTCTGCTCTATGCCAATGTGTCCGGCCTGGGTATTCAGCCGCTCCTCTGCCAGGAAGATCCCGACCGGTTGCAAGTTGGTGAAACCGTGCTGGTTTTGGGGTATCCCACCGGTTTTGATGTGCTGCTGGCCCGTTTGAGTGAGCAGGACCTGGCGGATATCTTCGGCACGGAGGATCTCAGTTTTGATCAGATGGCCTGTGATTTGGCCCGGCGAAATTTAATTCAGCCTGTTGCCACACGGGGTATGTGCGGGCGTGTCAGCGGGGGAAAAATTATTTATGATGCTCAGACTGCTATCGGCGGTTCCGGAGCTCCGGTCTTCGGCAGCGACGGCAAAGTGGTGGCTATTAATACCGCCCTGTTGAAAGGCTTCCCCGGTACCAATTTCGGGATTCCCATCGAGGAGGGTTTAAGGCTTCTGCGGAGGCAAAAATCATCGCAGAGGCAAACGGATCTGGCTGCAGAGAAAGACTGCCCAGATAGGATGTAAGATTTTAATATTAAACAGGTTACGTTATTATATACACAGCCCTGTTCCAATCATTCTCTTCGATATTTACACAAATCTACAGCGGTTAACCGATAATAAGATTGGATGCCCGATTATGGTTTCGGGTTTTTCTATGTTGGAGGTATGGTGTATATGGATTGTCCTTTCGTCAATCAGGATCGGCCGCTATGCAGCGAACGGTTGAATATGCAGCGTCTGGAGGACGCTTATGAGCTGTGTATGGATAACTTTATGTTCTGCCCGGTTTATCTGCTGTTGAGCCGAAGAGAATCCCGTTTGGCAGGGGTGGGAGCGGGCAGGTCGGAACGGGAGTTTTACTAGGGATTTATCATTCCGCATTCGGTGGAACCGAAAAATGCCGCAAGCGATAACGACAGAAACAGCCTGGCCTTTCTCTCAGATCGGCTCTTTTGTGAATTACCTGGTAGCGGAATGCGGACTGGCGGAAAATACCATTCTGGCTTATCGGCGGGATTTGGTTCGATTCGGGGGTTATTGTCAGACCGTTTCTCTAAACGATGTTCAAAAAGTTACGCCCAAAGACCTTCAGGACTATGCCCATTCCCTCTTTTCCGCCAAGCTGGCCTCCAGCAGCATTGCCCGTCATATGGTGGCGGTGAAGATGTTTCTCCGTTTTCACCAGCTCAGCGGCCTGCTAAAAGAGGATCTTTGCTCCGTACTCGAATCGCCTAAATTGTGGAAACGGCTGCCCAACGTGTTGAGCCGCCAGCGAACCGTCGAGCTGATAACCGCTCAGGATGAAGAGGATCCGCTTTATTTGCGGAACCGAACGCTGCTGGAGCTGCTTTACGCCACCGGTATGCGAGCCTCGGAAATTGCCGGCATCGAGTTAAAAGATATCAATTTTCAGATCGGGTATATCCGCTGTTTCGGCAAAGGAAATAAGGAGAGAATAATTCCTGTTCATAAGCTGGCTCAGGAACTGCTTATTCGATATTTGCAGGAATTGCGTCCTGTTCTGCTGGGTGATAAAACGCATAATACGGTTTTTCTCTCCCGTACCGGCCAGCCGCTCAGCCGTATCGAAGTCTGGCGGATTGTCAAGCGTTCCGCCCGTACTGCCGGCCTAATTGGGAAAATCAGCCCCCATACCCTCCGCCACTGTTTCGGTTCCCATCTGCTCCAGGGCGGCGCCGACTTACGCAGCGTGCAGGAAATGCTTGGCCATGCGGATGTTACTACCACCCAGATTTACACCCACGTGGACCAGGAACACCTCCGCAGCATTCACAAAAAATATCACCCGCGCCCCTGAATCAGCATGGTGCAGGGGGGGATTATTTTGAGGCAGATACTGGTTCTTCAGTTATGGCCAGACGGGATTGATTTGCCAGATGTCCAGGGATTTCAGCAGGATTTTACCGTTCCGGGCGGAAAAGGCCAGGCCGCGATCTTCGTTGGGTGGAGAGATGACGCGGGCGATGCAGAGGCAATTGTTGACAAAAACTTCCAGAACGGATTTGTCACGAAAGATGTGAAGGGTGCATAATTGCCCGTCGTTCGGGAGAGGCAAGGGGATTTTTACGCCATCGATATTTAGTTCATCTTTTTCATAAGTTATTGGTATAGTTCGTGTTCCATCGGCAGAGCGGAAGAGGTCCAGAGTAAACCGATCATGGGGATTTAGCTGGATGCGGGCGAGGATTTCCAGGGTGTCGCAGGGGAGGTCTTCCAGCTCAAAAACCTGCTGGCGATTATCTAGGGCCGATTCGGGGAAGGAAAGATGCCGATTACGCAGGGATTGGAGCTGGGGTCTGGGCTGCTGCTGGAGGGTGAGGTCCGGGGCGAGAGTGAGGATGCGAGGCAGGGTCATGCAGCCGTTCCAGCCTTTATTCTGGGGCCAGCCGCCGCGGCTTTCGTCGTAGCCATTCCACCAGCCCAGCAGAATCCAGTTTCCATTTTGATCTTTCATGCAGGTCGGGGCGTAGAAATTTTTTCCGTGGTTGATCAATCCCTGTTTTTCCGGGAGGAATTTGCCTTCTTCCGGATCGAACCGGCCGATAAAATATTCGGCAATGGCGTCGTGGGAGATGATGAGTATCCATTTTTTGCCCAGAGAGAAAAATGCCGGACATTCGTTGTAAGCGATTTTTGGATCGGGATGTTCAAACAGAATGCCCCGGTATTTCCATTGGGTGAGATTTTCGTTCTCCGCCTGGTAGAGCAGGACTTTAGGGGCGCCGCCGCCAATTACCATGAAATATTGATTTTCATGGGTAAAGATGAACGGATCGCGCCAGCCGGGGATGCTGAGGGGGCTATGAAGGGCGTCGGTGAGAATGGGATTGTCGGGGTGTTTTTTCCAGGTGAGCCAGTTTTCATCGGCCGGCAGCGCTACCCATTGCTGGGCATTGACATGGCCGATGCTGGTATAGAAAAGCATGGGTTCGCCGGCAGGATTGATGACGGAACAGCCGGAAAAACAGGCTTCTTCTCCTTTTTCTTTGGAAGGCCAGAGAGCAACGGGGAGATGTTCCCAGGATAGCAGGTCCCGGCTGCGGGCGTGCCCCCAGTGCATGTTTCCCCACTGGTCGCCATAGGGATTATGCTGATAGAAGATATGATAATAATTGTTGTAGTATATGGGGCCGTTAATATCGTTCATCCACTGGGCGGGAGGGCGGAAATGGAAAACCGGCCGCAGGGGGTCGGCCTGCGCGGTGGGGATAGCTGCCTGGATGCCGGCCATGGCCTGATCGACGGCGGGATTTTCCGCCCAAGCGGGGAGGCTGGGGAGTAAAAGGAAGATCAAGCATAAACGAAAAGATATAATACAGGTATTTTTCGTCATAATTTCTCTTTTCTTATTGGGTACCAAAAAGTTCGTGAAATTTTGCGGAGATATCGTTACTTTTCATGAGGGTTTCCCCGATTAAGATGCCCTGGAAGCCTGCCTGAAT
>JAKJEP010000194.1 GCA_022705365.1 Planctomycetota bacterium
CCTTCTGCAGGAAAAAGGCCGAACTCATCAGCTCCCCCGCCGCAAACAGGGCATGGGATTTGGCCAGGTACGGCAGCGGATTTCGGCTGTCATAAAACACCGCCGTATCAAACGCGTTCGCCGCCGCATAAAATTTTCCCTCGTTCATATAGTGTTCCCCTTTTTTCATATATTCGCTCATCTGCTTTTCCTGCAGCGGGCTCCGTTTCCCGCCGGCATCCCCGGCCGCCGGCAACGTACCATACCCGCTCCAGGAAGGCTCGGAAGCCTCCTCTCCCGTCTGGGAAAGATTCGGCGGCGAATTGGTTACTCCCGTCGCCGGCTGAGCCTGCATCGCCGGCATCTGCCGGTAACTTTCCCACAGGTCCGCATACACCTCCCCGATATCATAGGAGGAGCTTTCGACGGTATTGAAATCCGATTCCCCTGCCGGTATCAGAAGGTCACGGGAAAGAGCCTGATTCTCTTGCAGAACATCCACCTGCGGTTCCGTTACCATCCGGGTCTGCTCGCTGGTTAGCGGCGGCAGTTTCCCCCTGGATTCCACGGCCGGCAATTGCCCCGGAATGGTCGGCGACAACGGCTGACTCGGCCACGGGGAACGCGTCAAACCCGGGGAACCTGTCGTGTAATCAGGCACCGATATCGGCTCAATCCGCAGAGAGGAAGAACTCGACCGGCTTAAAGGCCGCACCGACAGATCACTGGAATAGGGAGAGGTCAGCAAATTCACCCCCACCGGTGTCACCGGCCGGCTGTACACCTGGGCGGTATTCACTACCCGCCCGCCATACAGGCCCGTTACCGCCCGCGAAGGATCAATATAAATATTCGGCGCCGCCAGATTCACGGACAAATCCGTTACTCCGACGGAATCTCTCCGAAAATTACTTAAGGTGCTGCTGCCCAGTGTCGCTCCCATTTCTCCCGTGCTGCGATACGGTACCAATCCCTGAAAACTCGCCCCCTGCCCCACATTCCCCGTTATATAAAGATTGGCGCGCGGCACCAGGGCATCCAGCCGCATGGGGGTATTCCATCCCATCGATCCCTGCCGCGGATTGGCATCCAGCAGATGACCGTCCTGCGAGGCATAGGTCTGGCCATACACCGCCCCTGACCCCCAAACGACCCCCAACAAAATTATCCATTTTACCATTCTTTTATTTTTCATAATTCTCACCATAGTTGGGCATCGTGCCCCAATTGAGTTTGGCATTCAGCAAATGCCACTGACTTTCCGACGGATTATGCACCAGTTGAAAACACGCTTCCGCCGCTGTGATGATCACTTCATCTTCATTGTTCAATGCCATACTTTCCTGGCCATCAATCGCCACTACCGCGGCCCCTTCCGCCGATTTTTGCCGTTGGTGGCTGTCTCGGCATTGTACCATGATCGGCTTGTCCAGGTTCACCACAATCGGCCGAAAACTCAGCGAATGGGCTGCCAGCGGCGTAATCACCGCCGCCTGCAGCGTCGCCGCCAGGATCGGACCGCCGGCTGATAGATTATAGGCCGTCGAACCGGTCGGGGTGGCAATAATTAAACCATCCCCCGCACAAAGAGCCAAATGCTCGCTCCCGATCCGCACCGATACCTCAATCATGCGAAAGGGCGGCCCGGCAATCACCGCCAGCTCGTTCACAATTGTACCCTCGTAATTCTCGCGGCGCGGACCCCGAATTTGACATTTCAGCATCATCCGCCGCCGGATAAACGAGGATTCGGCGGTGATTTTCTCAAAATGATGTTTCAACTGCTCGACCGTGAATTCCGCCAGAAATCCCAGCTTGCCCATATTAACCCCGATGATCGGCACCTGATTCCTTCCCATTCCCCGCACCGTCGAGAGAATCGTGCCATCCCCTCCCAATACCACCATAAAATCCGCCTGCGGCAAACAGCCTGGATTCACACCCTCCGAATGAACATTTTCACCAACTATGTCAGCCCGCCGGCCCAGCCATTCCAGCAATTCCGCCGCCACGGCCCGGCAGTCCGGCTTGGACGGATTTTGCAGAAGGATGATTCGTTTCTGTTTCGCTGTCATTACCTTATACCGCCCGGCTGGTCACTCGTTTCGGCGGAAACGCGATTTTTTGCGATAATACCGCCCGAATCGCCTTTTCAATGCCCTGCCGATCCAGTTGAATCTCCGCCAACTGCTCCGGCCGGCTGGCCTGTTCTATAAATCGGTCCGGAATACCCATTCGCGTGATATTTCGTGTATCAATTTTATGTTCCTGGGCAAATTCCAGAATGGCACTGCCAAATCCGCCCGCCAGCGCATGATCTTCCAATATAAAAATCGGCATCGACGCTGCCTTTTCCAGCAAGGGCTGCCAAACGGCCGCTTCCAGCGGTTTGGCAAAACGGCCGCTGACCACTCCTGCCTCGATCCCCTCTTCCGCCAGCCGACAGGCGGCTTTCAATGCCTCATAACCCACAGTCCCATAGGCCAGTACCAGAGCATCCCGGCCTTCCCGCAGTATCGAGGGGCAACCGATCCGAAACGGTTCACATTGATAATCCGTAACCACCGATCCCATATCCCCCACCACATCGCGCGGATAACGGATTACCGCCGCCTTGCCGCACTCCAGCGAACATTCCAACGCCCCAGCCAGTTCCGCCTCGTTCATCGGCGCCATCAACACCAGATTCGGCAGACTCCGCAGCAAGGCAATATCGCAAAAACCATGATGCACCGCCCCATCCCCTCCCACCAGCCCGGCCCGGTCCAGACAGAACACCACCGGCAAATCCTGCAGCGACACCTCCTGAAATATCTGGTCGAAACTCCGCTGCAAAAAGGTCGAGTAGATCGCCACCACCGGCCGCAGCCCCTTCTTCGCCAGTCCCGCCGCAATATCCACCGCCGCACTCTCGGCAATGCCTACATCGAGTATCCGCCCGGGAAATCGGCTCCGCAGCGCCGCCAGACCCGTACCATCCGGCATCGCTGCCGTCAACGCCACCACCCGCGCGTCGTTCTCCATCCTTTCCCCCAGGATCCCCGAAAAAGCCGAGGTGAAACTCTGCCCGCTGCTATGGCCAAAACTGGCCGTCTGACCCGTCACCGTAAAGGGATTGGGACTGTGAAACCGGCAGGGATCCTCGCAGCGTAAAGCCCCGCCCCTTCTCCGTCTGCACATGCAGAAGAATCGGATGATTCACTTCCTTCAAGATCTGAAAAAGCTGAATCAGGGCCGGGATATCATGGCCATCCACCGGCCCATAGCTCGGAATCCCCAATTGCTCGAACTTCTGCTGGCCTTGCAGGGTTGTTTTCAGCCCTCCCTTCAGCCGGCCCAGCGTATCGTGGATGGCATCTCCCACATACGGCAGACTCTTCACCAGCAGCTTGGTCCGACGGTGCAGATCGTCATAGGACCGCGTCAGCCGCAAATGGGTCAGATAGCTGGCAAACGCTCCCTGCGTCTTGTCAATCGCCATCGAGTTGTCATTCATGATAATCAGCAGTTGACGATGCAGCAGCGAGGTATTATTCAATCCCTCGAACGATAAACCATTCACGATGCTCGCGTCCCCCACCACCGCGACGATCTTCTCTTCGGTATGCTGCAATTGCGCCCCCAACGCCAGGCCCACCGCCGTGGCTATCGCCGTTCCCGCATGACCCACCGAAAACTGGTCATACAGGCTTTCCCGCGGATCGGGAAAGCCGCTAATCCCCCCCTTCTGACGCAAACGCTCGAAACCCTCCCACCGTCCCGTCAGAATCTTATGCACATAACACTGATGGCCCACATCCCACACGATCCGGTCCGTATCGAAGGAAAAAACCCGGTGCAGGGCTATCGTCAGTTCCACAATCCCCAGATTGCTGGCAAGATGACCCCCATTTTTGCTCACTGCGGCCTTGATCAGGCTGCGAATCTCCTCCGCCAAAGCTCCCAGTGACTCCGGCGGCAGCCGACGCAGATCGGCAGGCGAATGAATGCTTTTTACGAATTTCAAATCCATCATCGAACAAATATCCAGAAAGGTCCCGTTATCGTTTTCTCTTGATTAACATACGTACCAGCTCCCGTAAAGGTTCGGCCCGCTCTCCGAAATCCGCCAGGGCCTCAATCGCTTCCCGCATCAGCGATTCGGCATGCTCCTGCGACTGTTCCAGTCCCATAACCGCCGGATACGTCAGCTTCCCTGCCTGTACATCTTTTTGGGGGCTTTTGCCCAGTTCCTCTGCCGAACCGGTGATATCCAGTATGTCGTCGACAATCTGGAAAGCCAGCCCGACTTTCAAACCGTAATCCCCCAGCGTATCAATCTCCCGCCGTGCCGCATCGGCACAAATCGCCCCCATCCGCGCTGCCGCCCGAAACATCATCGCCGTCTTGTGCGTATGAATATACTGCACCGTTTCCAGATCCCCGCTGCGGTTCTGATGATCCAAATCCTCCACCTGCCCCCCGATCATCCCCCCCGCTCCCGCCGCTTCGGAAAGCTCTAAAACCAGCTCTTTCACCAGCGCTGCCTTGCGGATATGCCGCGCCAGTGTGGTAAATGCATACGTCAGCAGGGCATCCCCCGCCAAAATCGCGATCCCATCCCCGAAAACCTTATGATTCGACGGCTGGCCCCGCCGGTAATCGTCATTGTCCATCGCCGGCAGATCGTCATGTATCAGCGAATAGGTATGCACCATCTCGATCGCCGCCGCTGCCGGCACCGCAATAATCTCTTCACCCCCGCAGGCCTGACAGCTCAGAACCACCAGCCCCGGCCGCAGCCGCTTCCCTCCCGCCCGCAAACTATAAAAAATCGCCTTCCGCAGTGTCTCAGGGATCCCAGACTCACGCGAAAGATACCCTTCTATGGCATTTTCCACCATCTGAGCAATCTCGGCCAATCGCTGATTTTCGCTCTTACCTTGATTTCCTGTCATTCTGACACCTAATTAAATAACCGTTAATCACAAATATTGAATTGTATTTCATTTCCCTCCCTCATTCAAACAGATTTGCCGATGAAACTTGAATTGTGCCTTGGCAAAGATATCTTATTTTTCTTTTTATATTTTATAAATACTTATTTTTTAATTATTTACAATTTAAGTCGCAATTCCGGCCTGCCGCTTCTTCGCCGAGTGCGGCCAAAAAGCAGTTTATCCACGGAAAACGCCCCTGGTCCGCCCAAAAATATCGACAAACTCATCAGCAGCAGCGTGAAACAATATTCATACCCACTCTGGCGAATGTCAAAACCATTCGGGCCATGCACCGTCAGAATTGCCACCACCATCACAAAACCCAGCCCCAAGGCCCAAAAACGGCTTAACAGCCCGACCAGCACCAGCATCCCCCCGAAAAACTCCGTCAAGCCCGCCAGCCACCCCAGCAACGGCGGAAAAGGCGCTCCCTTCGCCGCCATCAATTGGGCAATCCCCTCATGCCCGCCCGAAAAAACCTTCCCATACCCATGATAGATAAACACCACCCCCAGCCCAATACGAATGATCAGCGGCACAATATCCACATTTCTATAACTCTTTTCCTCTGCCATACGTTTCTCCATCTGCCTGTATATTATGTTCAGGAAATGATGTCTCCTGCCATTCTATCCGATTAGAACCGCCTCTTCAAGATACAATATTAACGGAATTGCCAAAAGTCGATATGGACAGCCAAAAACGCTTCTGGCTCCCCATTTTCAAGGAATCCAAGAGCTTTTGACGCTGGCGTCAATATTTTCCCCAAAAACAAAATCCCAGCCGAAAATCTCCGGACATCATTTACGCAGATCGATTCCCCTCTTTTTCCCGGAAAGAAAATCGGACAAAGGAATTCTGTTAAACTTGCACCTCACTCACTCTGTCCCGATTAACCAGCCGCCGCTGAAATCCTTATCGCGGCTTCATATACTATTCTTCCCCCCGTTGCCGGTTTTCCAAACGCGGAACGTACGTCAGCGATCATAGCCATAAAAGAGAAATTCGGCGTTTTCCAGAATGGTTTGCGGATTATCCACATATTCCAGGGTCAATTCCAAAAGTTTCTGGTGTTTTTCTTCCTCCGCCTGTAATTTCTGCCAGATTTCTTTCTCGGCGGCATCCGCCGTTTGGGCTGCGTTTTTACGATAGAGTTCCACACTTCGGGCTTCGATTTCCACTCCCTGGCGAAGAACCCCACTTAAACAGCCGTTTTCATTGATAAACGGCTGTTTGGCGGCCGCCAGCTTTTGAAAAACATTTTTGATTCCGGCGAATTTTTTGCTGGCGATCATTCGCGCCTTGCCCTGCTGCATTCCTTTCAGGATTTCTTCATGCCGCTTTTCGTCATCCGCCAGAATCTCCAGCATACGGCGGGCGGCTTCATCTTTTTGTTTTTGGGCAGATCGGAGGTAAAATTCGTACCCGTCGCGTTCCATCTGAATGGCATAATCCAGTATATCCATAAACATTCCTTTCAAGGTACCTAGCCAAAAAAATCCTGTCGAAGAGTATGGTATTGTTTTTTATGATGATATACCTTACCATCCGAAAGGTCAAGCAGTACGGCAGACGGCAGGTACGGTATCCACCCGGAGAAAGGCATGCTTTATGGCCCAATATAGGCAAGAAAGCGAACTAAAAATCGAATGAGCCTCGTGATAGTTTTTTTGATGCAGGCGGTGGG
>JAKJEP010000195.1 GCA_022705365.1 Planctomycetota bacterium
ATTTGAGGAGCCATTCGGTCAGTTCCTCCGGGGCCATGCGGACCTGCGGGTGCGCTCCGGCCTGCAAGGCCGCTTTATAGAGTTCCACCACCAGCGGTTCGCCGATCGGAGTGGACTGGATGACTACCAGATCGTTGGGCTTCAGGGCCACGGAATAGCGAACCAGCACCTGTGCTAATTTTTCCAGACGAGGGTCTTTCATGCGTATGGTTTCCTTTTTTAGGTTTTGGGTACTTCCAATCGGCAGATTAAATCATATACTTTGCCGTTCAGTTGTTTGGCAATCCATTCATTTTTCAGCATGGCAATTTTCAGGGTGGGGCAGCGGAAGCGGGCGTGCCAGTTGCTTTCGACGGCCCGGCCCATTCCTTCGAGAATCAGTACATCGGCATTTCGGGCGGCCTGATCGCAGGATTCCGAAATATTCTTGAAGTCGATCATCGGATAGCCGTTGCCCGATCCGGCCAGCCGAATCCGCCGGGTTTGCAGCAGATAGCGCAGGATCGGGTCGTCCTCCGCCAAGGCCCGCAGCACCGCCCGGCATTCGGGGACGGTCATATCATTCAAACAGGGGTGATCGTTCGAGACCAGGACCACGGTGGCCCCGCGTTTGGCCAGGATGCGCGCCAGCGGCACGCAGCCCAGCACAAAATCCGGCCCGGCATTATCGACAAAAAATACGACCCGTTTCCAGTGATTGCTCCGGGAAAGGAAAAATTCACTCCACGGCAGGTAATCATCCACCAGCCAGGGGTGCGGAGTCAGATGATCCAGGGTATGAAAAAAATCCAGGCCGTTCTGGTAATACTCCTGCGAAGTTTTTTGGCAGCCCAGATCAAAGATGTTGCCGGCAAAAATACCTTCCGTTAAAACCCGGATCAGGGATTTGGCGTCCAGTTTTTCGTGGGCGGTAATCAGCCGCTTGTATTGGCTGCACGCCTGGACGTTTTCCTGGTGTTTGATTTTTAAAAAGGGATCCTGCAGGCCGTTTTCTTCCAGAATTTCTTTATGAATTTTATCAAAAGTGAATAAGGTAAATGGCTTGAATCGCTCCGGCCGATTTTGCATTTCGCCGATAATTTTTTCGTAGCTTTGCCGGGATCGGGCAATGGCCCCTTCCAGGCCCTGGTGATCGGTTACCAGGCATTGCCGGGCAGCGGATAGAATGGTCTCTTTCGCCTGGTCAAAGGCCTCAATCCAGTATGTTCTCGCCGCCTCATCGTTTGTAATGTCCCAGGTATCCGCGATATACGAGTTTGGATCTTGCAATAAGGAAAAAATGGCCATCGATTTACACCACCAGCTCCGCCAGTTCCATCAGGAGCTTGTGGGCTTCCCCGGCGGGAAGAGATGCCAATTCCTGCTGGGCCTGCTCAATATAATGTTTGGCCCGCTGCCGTGCGTAGTCGATGCTGCCGGATTCGTGCAGAATCTTTCCATACTCTTGGTAATCCTGAGGGGTCCGGCGGTCCAGCCAGGTCAGGATGGTTCGTTTTTGCTCCGGAGAGCAAATGCGCAGCAAATGAATGCCGGGCAGGGTGATTTTTCCTTTCTGGAAATCCGTTCCCAGGGTTTTGCCGGCCTGTGTTTCTTTGCCGGTCAAGTCCACCACATCATCCATAATCTGGAACGCAATCCCCAGATGGGTTCCATAGGCCGCCAGATTTTGGCAAACCGGTTCTTCGGCATCCGCCGCTTGGGCGCCGAGATAACAACTGCAGGAAATCAAGGCCGCTGTTTTGCGGGAGATAATGTCCAGATAGCGCTGCTCCTCCAGATCATAATAGTCTCGATAGAGCAACTGCATCAATTCCCCCTCGCAGACCGTGTTGGCGGCGGCGGCGATCCGGCGGGAAAAGCCGGGATGGTCGAGGGAACTGCACAGATGGAAGGCGCGGCTGATCAACAGGTCCCCCAGCATCACCGCGGTTTCATTGCCGTGCAGGGAATGGATAGTCTTGCCGCGGCGCCGGATTTCCGTTTCATCCAGGACATCGTCATGAACCAGGGTGGCCATATGCACCATTTCCAGAACGGCGGCGATGACCCGGTGGGGAGGCTGCAAGCCGCCGCAGACCTGGCCGCTCAAAAGAACCAGCATGGGCCGCAGCATTTTCCCGCGGAACTTATTAATATGGTCCAGCAGATCCGAGATCAGAGGGATATCACAGAGCAGTTCCCGGTCGAAAAGTTCCCGGACTTCCTCCATCTCGGTCATAATGCAGTCATAGGCTTGCAGCATATTCATCGGGTACGGGTTTTTGAGTTATTGATTATGGGTAAAGCGCCGGGGCTGGTTTTCAGCTTCGGGCATAGGCCTCGAATTTCTGCCATAAATCCCGGGTAATCGTACCGGGCCGGCCCGTGCCGATCTTGCGTCCATCGACCTCTACCACTCCGATGACCTCGGCGGCCGTTCCCGTCAGAAAAATCTCGTTGGCGGCATAGAGGTCATACCGGGTCAGATTCTGTTCCAGAACTTCATAATGGCTTTTCCGGGCCAGGCGAATCACCACATCCCGGGTGATTCCTTCCAGGGAGCCGGCGGAGATGGGCGGGGTATAAATCTTGCCGCCGCGGATGACGAACACGTTGTCTCCGGTGGCTTCGGCGACATACCCCATGTGATTGTACATAATCGCTTCCAGCATATTCCGGTCCAGGGCCTCTAATTTTGCGATAATATTATTCAGGTAATTCAGGCTTTTGATTTGGGGACTGATGGCCAGGGGATGGTTCCGCATGGTATTGGCGCTGATGACACGCAGGCCATTTTCATACAATTCCGGGGGATATAACTGAATTTTGTCGGCAATGATGATGATTTGCCCCTGTTTGCAAGTCAGCGGATTCAAACCCAGGGAGCCGATTCCGCGCGTTACAATCAGCCGAATATAACCATCTTTTATGTTGTTGGCTGCCACGGTTTTACAAACATTGTCCGAAAGGGTTTCCATATCCTGAGGGATTTCCAGCCGAATCGCTTTTGCTGATACATACAACCGGTCCATATGGGCTTTCAGCTCAAATACCCTGCCGCCATAGACACGGATTCCCTCAAAAACGCCGTCTCCATAAAGCAAGCCGTGGTCGAAAACAGAAACTTTAGCCTCGGATTCCTCAACCAGTTTATCGTTGAGCCAGATTTTTAAGCCCATAAAGCACCTTTACTATATTTCCTATAACTCCTATATTAACACACTCTGCCTCAAAGGGCAGCTTTTATCGCTCGAATTACTGAATTTTTCCATCAATCAGGTCTAATTTCCGGTGGGCCAGTGCGGCAACCTTGGCGTCATGCGTAACCATTACAATGGTCTGGCCGGCCTGGTTCAAGCGACCGAAAATATCTAGGATAACCTTTCCTGAGACAGAGTCAAGATTTCCTGTCGGTTCGTCCGCCAATAATAATTTGGGCCGCTGCACCAAAGCCCGGGCGATGGCTACCCGCTGGCGTTCCCCGCCTGACAAAGTGGCAGGCCGCTGATGGATCTGTTTTTCCAGTCCTACCGATTCGATGACTTCGCGGGCCTGGCGGCGGGTGGTTTTCCGTCTACGGACCCAGTTCCAAAGGGAATTGCCCACCATTTCCGGCAGCAGAACATTTTCTTCTACATTTAATTCGGGCAACAGGTGGTAGAACTGAAATACAAATCCGATTTCTTTATTCCGGATGCGGTCCTGGCGGGCCTGGCTCTGATGGAATACCGGTTGTCCTTCCAATTCTACCTCACCCCGGTCGGGCCGGTCCAGCAGGCCTAAAATATGCAGCAATGTACTTTTGCCGCTGCCGCTGGCGCCCATAATTGCCAAAAATTCTCCCCGCCGCACTTCCAGATTGACTCCCCGCAAGACATGGAGTTTGTCCCGGCCCATGGGGTAATCTTTATATAAGGCTCTGGTTCGTATCATACTGTCCTGTCCTGGCTGGTTCATGTCGTTATTTTAGTCCACCCGCAAGGTTTCTACCACCTCTAATTTTGCCGCACGCCGGGCCGGCAGGGATGCTCCCAGGATACAGGCCAGGATGGCGACCAGTCCGATAACGGCTGCCTGCCCGTAATCCACCGCGTCGGGGATTCGGCTGATGGCATAGACCTCCGGGTCCCATAACCGAAAGCCGAACCAGGCATTCAGCAAACCTTCAATTTCATTGCTATGGGTAACGATCAGAATACCTAAAATAGTTCCTATCACCGCCCCCACCAGGCCGACCAGTGCGCCATAGCCTAAAAATATCTGGCTAATCCCCAGCCGGGAGCCGCCCACACTTTTAACGATTCCCAGATCTTTGATTTTTTCGGTTACAATCATATAAAAAATGGCAAAAATGATAAAGACGGCTACAAAACCGATCATGGCGAAAATGACAATCATGAGGCTTTTTTCCTTTTCCGCCGGAGCGATGCGGCTGCGCCGATATTCTTTCCAAGTTTCGATGCGTACATCCGCCAGCAAATGGGAGGAGGGTTTCCCCTGGTATTGTTTTGCAAATTGCTGCCAGAGACCGGCGATGGCGGTTTTTCCCGCTGCCAGCGAAACGTTTTCTTTGAGTTTAATCCGGACTTCGCTGGCCCGCTTGGGCTGGCCGTCCAGTCCGTTCATATAACAGAGCTTTTGCAATCGGTGAAAATCCACATACAGGACCGAGCTGTCAATATCGACCAGGCCGGATTCGGAATCGTCCACGTACCAGAAAAACTGCTGCTCCCCGATGCCGGAACCGGCCAGTTGTCCCCGGCTGTTCAGCCCGAATACCGTTACGCTCAATTTTGCCGCAGCCGGTCCGGGCCGCAGGAATCCCTGCTGGCCGGCCAGCATATAATAGCCTAGGATACATCCCCGCAGTTCCGGCTGGGAATCCGGCGGCAGCGAATCAGCCGCGGGTACCGCCAAGCTGGGGAGCCGGTCGTTTTTCTGATAAAACAGCGTCTGCTGGAAATGGGTCACCCGGCACCAGGACTCCATGTCGATGCCCATTAGTTGCCGCGCCCCGCCTCCCTGAATCAATCCGAAGGTTTTGATAACCGGCGCGGCGGCTTCTACCTGCGGATGATTCTGCAAGGCGGCGATCCATTCGTCATAGTAAGCGAAACCCACCAGCGAATCCCGCCCGACGACCAGATCGCCGGTCCAGCGATGGTTCCGCTGGCGGGTGTCTTCCAGCAGGCCGGACATGATGCTCAGGACGACCAGTACCAGCATGACCAGCAGCAGGACAGCCAGCACCGCGATATACGCGACTCGCTTTTTCAGAAAATAGCGCCAGATCAGCAGCAGTTTATACATCGTTTCCTGTTACTCGTATCGTAAATTTTCCACCGGGTGCAGTCTGGCCGCGCGCCAGGCCGGCAGAGCAGCGCCCAGCACGGCGGTTCCCACTCCGGCGGCCAGAATCCAGCCCACCGAATTCCAGGCCACCTCATCGGGGATATGGCTGAACATATAGACGCCGCTTTTCCAGACTTTGAAACCCAGCAGCCGGGTTAACGCCGCTTCCAGAAGATTGATATTCCGGGTGGCCAGGACCCCCAGGAACAAACCCAATGCCGTCCCTACCACTCCGATGCTCAAGCCGTAATACAGGAACAGCATGGCCAATCCGCGCCGGGAGCCGCCCAGGCCGCGGATAATCCCCATGTCCCGCCGTTTCTGCGTGACAATCATAAAGAGCGTGACAAAAACCAGAAGGGCCGTTACCAGGCAAATCAGCCCCATCATCATCTGCATGACGCCCAGTTGTTTGCGGATTTCATGCGTAAATATTTTTACCATCTCATTTTCGCTGGAGGAATAAATGGCCACATTTCGCGCCGCCTGGTCCGGCCAGCCCAGATTCGTTTTTACATACTGTTTCCAGGCTTCCCGCACCTGCTGTTTTACCGTTTCCGGCCCGAATCCCGGTGCGCGCCGGATCTGCACGCTGGCCAGGCATTGTTTTGTGCCGTCCGGGCCGGTTTGTCCAGCCCAATCCTGCAGATACGCGAACGGCAGATAGACATAGGCGCTGTCCGCTTCATGGAGGCCGATCTGGACGGCATCCACCGCCCAGCAGCGTCCCTGAATTTTTCGGGCGGTTTCCCCCTCACCCCGGCTCCGGATGCCGGCCGTAATGACCAGCGGCAGCCCGTTCTCAATCTGCCGGCGGATGGCCTGCCGGTTGTATTCATCGGTCTGTTCCTGCGGCGCCCCCAGGATTCCAATGCTCAGAATGGCCCCAACGGGCAAATCCGCCTCCTCGATGTCCCGTGCGAGCCGGGCGCGGAGCCATTCCCCGGCTTGTTCCCGCGCCGATTCCGACAGGGCAAAACTGGGCGCACCGGGGCCATTTTGCAGCAACAAGCCCTTTCGAAAGACGGGATCCCGGCTGTGTTTGGCCAAATCGATTCCCACCAGTTGCACGCCGCGAACGTCGCCCGTCCCCACATACAACAACCCGCTGATTTGGAGTACCGGTTCCGCCGTGGCCACCGAAGGCAGTTCTTCCAGATGCCGGGCCAACTCTTCATAGCCGGACATTTCCTGATAGGGTTCCAGTACGATTTCGCCCCAGATGCGGTCCGAGTATTCCAGATATCTTTCGATGAAACCGCTGAACAGGCTGGTGATGACGATCAGCAAAGCCAC
>JAKJEP010000196.1 GCA_022705365.1 Planctomycetota bacterium
CCAGAATTTTCCGATTTGTTCCAGGGATAAATCTTTGGTTTCCGGGATCATTCGCCAGCAGAAGAGCACGCAGGTGAAGCAGATGGCGGAGAAGATCAGATAGGCGTTGCCGGGATTGCCGAAGCGGCGGGTGAAGGCGTCGGTGAGGATGGGGAAGAGCTGGCAGCAGATATAGCTGGAGCAGAAGAGGAAAAAGCATACGACGGACATGGCTTTGCCGCGGATGCGGTTGGGGAAAATTTCCGCGACGATGACCCAGCCCAGGGGGGCGATGCTCAGGGTGAAGGCGCCGGCGCACAATAAGATGGGGGCGAGAATCCAGCGGGGCGGCCAGTTTTGGACGAAGGCGAAGCGGAGGAGGATGTGGCCGAGGCCCATGAAGGTTACGCCGACGATGAGAATCGGTTTGCGACCGAACCAGTTGACCAGCCACAGCGAGAGGATGGTGCAGAGGAGAATGAGGACATAGATGCACAGGGAATTCAGCAGGGCGTTGGTGGGGCTGCCGATGCCGGCCTTGACTAAAATGGTGGGGGCGTAGAGCATGACGACGCCTACGCCGTTGATCTGCTGGAAGATCATCAGGAGGACGCCGATGAAGAGGGCGAAGCGGACGCCCGGCTGGAACAATTCGCGGAAATGGCCGGATTCGCGGGTGAGTTCGTCGTCGATTTCCCGCATTTCGGTTTCTGCCTGGCGGCGGCCGTTGATGGCGGCGAGGATGGCAAGGGCTTTTTCCCGGCGGCCCCGGGCGGCCAGCCAGCGGGGGCTGTCGGGGACAAAGAGCAGTCCGATCATCAGGATGGCGATGGGGATGATTTCGGAGGCGAACATCAGCCGCCAATGATCGCCGAAGGAGAGAAAATAGGCGACCACCACGGCCAGGTTGATGCCGATGACGTTGAGGAGCTGGTTGACCGTGACCAGGCGGCCGCGCAGCCGGGCGGGGGCCAGTTCGGCGATGTACATGGGGGAAACGCCGGAGGAGAGGCCGACGCCGACGCCGCCCAGCCAGCGCCAGAAGATAAAAGGGGCCAGGTTCACGGCGACGGCGGTGCCGATGGCGGAGAGGGCGAAGCAAACGCCGGCGAACAGCAGGGTCTTTTTGCGGCCGATGGCATCGGCCAGCCATATGCCGGCCAGGGGGCCGGCGATGCAGCCCAGGCTGGCACTGCCGCCGACCAGGCCGAAGTAGAAGGGAGAAAGATGGAAGTAGTCTTCCAGGTAAAGAATCGTTCCGGAAATGATGACCAGGTCGTAGCCGAATAGAAAGCCGCCTACGGAGATAACCATGGTGATGGCAAAGAGCGGGAAGCGGCGGGTTTTATCGTTTGGGCTGCTGATTTCCGGTATGGTATTCACGGGGAGTTCTCCGGGCAGGGTTAGCCATAGATTTTTTGCAGACGGCGGTTTACCAGATCGTAGCGGGACTGGATATCGCCGGTGCCGTCGTTGAGGAAGCGGACGATCAGGCGCAAACCGGGGGCGGCGAGGCGGTCCAGCAAATCGAAATCCCGCTCCACTTCGTTATTGAGGGTGACCTGGACGGCGATGTCGGTGCCCCGGAGGGCGTCACGAATTTGTTCCGGCGGAGTGGGGTTGGGGTCCATGGGGGAGGAGATTTTGCACTCGACCATGGTGAGGTTTTTCCACTGGCGCAGGAGAGGGATGGTATGGCCCCAGTTGCCGCAGGAATGGATGGCGGCCCCGCCGAAAGCCTGCCCGATCTGGTCGTCCAGGGGCAGGAAGAAGTCCGCATTGATTTGGGGGGAGGCAACCGCCAGGTTGTCATCGGCGATGGTGATGCCCGTTCCACCGTGGGCCGCGGGGAGCGAGGCGGCGATGATGCGGCCGGGCAGGACCAGGCAATCGCCGATGGCCTCAGCCTGCTTTTGGGAAAATTCGATGATGAGGTCGTTGATCATCCGCAGAAACCGGCGGACGATATCGGGGGCGGTATAGCAGGCGATGAAGAATTCCGAGGCGTCCAGGATCAGGGTGGCGTTATCGGCGGCGGACTGGGTGTCGGTCAGGCACATCGGCAGTTGACCGCCGGTTCGTTCTTTGAAATAGGCAATGGCTTCCAGAATCAGGGCGGCCACCTTGCCGGAGGAAAGATCCGGTTTGGGGATGTCGCGAATCTCGTCGAGGGTATGATAGGCGTAGTGCACGGCGGGAGCGTCGCCCTGCCGCCAGAAATAGGTACAGCCGAAGACCTCGGCCAGCACGCCGGTTCCGAACCAGGGTTCCAGATTCGGCAGGGTGTCGGAAGGGCATGCCAGGGTTTTTTCAAAATCGTAGAGATTGGCCTGGAAATTTTCTTCGATGCCGCCGCAGGAGGCATAGCGGGTGAAGCCGGCTTCGATGCTGACCAGATAGGGGATACGGCCCTGCCAGAAATCCAGCAGGCGGGGCAGCCGCCGGTCCCGTGCGGCTTCATAGCGGTCGATGAGGTTTTGGATTTTTTTATTCATGGTCAGGGCAGCCGGAACCGTATTCATAGGCGGCGGCCAGCATGGCTTCGATATTTTCCAGCGGCACATCCTGCTGAATATTGTGCACCTGGGTAAAGACGTAGCCGCCGCGGCCGGAGCCGAATACCTGTATATTATGCCGAACGTGTTCTTTGATTTCCGCAGGAGTGCCGAAGGGGAGCACATGCTGGGTATCGCAGCCGCCGCCCCAGAAGACCACGCGGCCGCCGAATTCTTTCATCAATTTTTCCGGGGCCATATTTTCGGCAGAAATCTGGACGGGGTTAAGAATGTCAATGCCGGCGTCGATCCATTCGGGAAGCAGCGGATAAATGGAGCCGCAGGAATGGAGAAAGGTTTTCCAGTGGGTGTGGGTGTGGACCCAATCGCACAAACGCCGGTAGTGCGGTTTAATCATCTCGGCAAAAAGGCCCGGGGCGATCAGGGAATTTTTCTGCGTGCCGGCATCGTCGGCGGCGATACCCCAGGCAAAGCAGCGGTCCCCCACCGCCTGATGATAGAGGGCCAGGCACTGGATGACCGCATCCACCGCCCGGCCGATCATCTCGTGGACGGTTTCCTTTTCCGTCATTAACATGCAGAGCCATTCATCGAGGGACCCCTGGGTAATATTTTTTCCCACGACGGCGCTCATACCCAGGACGGAAATGAATTCTCCCCAGCCCAGAATGGCCTTATCGGTATTTTCATATAAATAGGCGGCGCGGGCCGACAACCGTTCCAGTTCTTCATCGGGGACGGTATTGACCGGCTGAAAGGCCCTGGGATCGATGCGGCTGCCCGACATGGTGGGCCTGACCAGGTCAAAGTAAAAGCCGTCTTTGGGCATCAGGGCCATATCCTGGCCGGCGGCATTCAGGAGCGACCAACTCCCGTCAGGATTTTCCCGGATGCGGGCGGTGGGAGGGAAATACGCCTCCAGTCCGCAAAAGAGCCGCTTGGGGAGGCCTTTTTCCGGCGGCAGGGCGGACCAGGCGGCGTCGAAGACATCCAGCGGGATCACATCGGCATGTATCTTTTCCAGAAACGGAATCTCCACATCCGCCAGCATGGCCAGACAATCCCGAACCTTGGCGGGGGTTTGAATTCCCCGTTTTCTTTTAAGCTGATCATAGACGACCACGTTAATGCTGGAGGCGCGGGTGGCGCCCAGGTCGATGGGAATCCGATCGGGTTTCTGGAAATTGACTGCTTTCAGGACGCGCTGCCGGGAATTCATAGCCGTTTTTACCTCTCCTGGTTTTAAAGCGGGTCCCATTCTGGCGGCATGGACAGGAAGGGCACCCGTGTCTTATGTATGGGGTTAGGCGCCGGGGCAGGGGGCGACTGATGCTCCTTCTTTCAGTTGGGCCTGTTCCCAGACGCTGCGCACGGTAGTATGATGTTCGATTCTCTGCAGGAGCATTTCGACCGCCAGTTTGCCCATGTGCATGCGGTCAAATTGAAAGCAGGTCAGCGGGTATCTGGCAATTTGGAGGATGGGGTCATAATCGCAGGAAATAATGCTGATGTCCTGGGGAACCCGCAACCGCAGTTCCTGACAGGTGATCCAGACGGCAACGGCGGTGGCGGCATCATAGGTAATCACGGCGGTGCAGCCGTATTTTTCGCGATAGAGTTTGATGCATTCGGCATAGGCCGGGCCATAGATCCCTTCGGCGGTGCTGTTTTTGTCGGGGAAAAATTCTTCCGAATGAATTCGACTCAGGCCCGCCCCCACCATGGCCTGGCAATATCCCTGGAAGCGGTCGTAGCGGCTGGCGTGGAGGGCCTGCTGGGCATGCGGCACATAGCCGATATTCCGGTGGCCTTGTTTAATCAGGTAATCGGCGGCATCGTGGCCGACCCGGGCATCGTCGCACATCACCGCATTGTTGATCTGGTGATAGGTAGGATTGACCAGGATATAGGGAATGGCGATTTTATCCAGAGCCTCCTGGAAATCCCGTAAACTATTAATTACCCGGACGATCAAGCCTTCCACGCCGTTTTTTTGGAGGATGGACAATTTTTTCAAATCCTCCTCTGAGGCGCGGAAATGGATGGTGTCAAAAACCAGATGGTAGCCGTATTTATTGAGATTTTTGGAGATGCTCTGGGTGAGGCTGGCCACTTCCATATTGGACAGGGTAAAAATTTCTTCTTCGACGACGATCGCGATGGCCTCACTTTTCCGGCGGGAGAGGCTGCTGGCGGCCAGATTGGGTTTGTAACCGATTTCATTGATAATTTTCAGGACTTTCTTGCGGGTTTCTTCGGAAACCAGGGGATAGTGATTCTGTACGCGGGAAACGGTGATGGTGGAAACACCAGCCAGTCGGGCGACATCTTTGATGGTAGGTATTTTTCGAGCGACATGCTGCTGGCTTTCAGTCATGGGTGGTGCATCCTTTCCCGGCTGTCAATAAAGTTATGGAAGACAGATACGTTTTACTAATCCTTCGGTCAGAATAAGGAATTTGATATAAGAAACTCGCTAATGTAACCGTTAACATATATTTTGTATAACGCGCCGCTTCGGCAAAGTCAATGAATATTTTTTGTTTAATTTTTATGATAGAATTCACGTTTTGTTGATTGGGGAGGGAACCATTCAAAATATATTGTTTATATCTATTTATATTATAAGTACTTATAAATTTTCCGGTTTTTATTTATTTTTTCGCCAATTTGGGGGAAGAGCAAGGGGCAGGGGTGGGGAAACCTAAAACCCGGATTTTTTGGATGTTCCTGAACAATCATGTTATCGCTAACTATTGATAATCAAGGACTTATGCAAAGGATGGTTTTGGTAAAAAAGGGTACGGAACCGTTCGTTCGGACCACGGAGGGAGGTAGGGCTGGCGGTTTTAGAACAGGAATTTTTATATATCATAAGTATTTGTTATACAAGCAATTGTAATATTATTGGTGCATAATTTATTCGAATGGATTCCATTTTGGGTACCGAAAATCAGCCGGCCCATAATTTTCAGTAAAAGGGTTGACATAAAAAACCGAATATGCTAAAGTGGCTTTATGATAACGGTAACATTCAGCATCTAAGAATATATCGAGACAATCAACTTTAACAAAGAAGCAGGAATTGGTATGAAAGAGTTCAAACCTTTGATGGCCTTATGCCCGATGGGCAAATTTGTGTTCAGCAATGAGGATGCTGTCCACTATAAGAAACAGATTCAGAAGAAGCTTACCCAATGGGGGGTTCGGTATATCGATCTGGAAGGGGTGCTGAAAGACGGTTTAGTGAAGGATCAAAGCCATGTGGACACGGTGGTGGAACATTTCCAGAAAGCCGGGGCGGATTGTCTGTTTTTGCCGCATTGCAATTTCGGCACCGAAGGTGCGGTGGGCATGATCGCCAAGAAGCTGGGGATTCCGACGCTGCTGTGGGGGCCGCGGGATGAAGCGCCGCTGCCGGATGGGACCCGCCTGCGGGATAGCCTGTGCGGTCTGCTGGCCTCCAGCAAGGTGCTGCATAAGCTGGGAGTGCCTTTTACCTATATCGAAAATTGCCGGATTGACGATGCCCCCTTCCGCAAAGGGGTGGATACCTTTGTGCGGGCGGTCAGTATCGCCGATACCTTTCGCAAAGGTATCCGGATCGGTTTTATCGGCCATCGCGTCGATTTTTTCTGGACCACCATCATCAATGAAAGCGAACTGCTGGAGCGTTTCAAGGTGGAAATCCTGCCGCTGGACCTGGCGAGGTTTATCGAGGCGGTGAAAGACCGGGCCGTCAAAGGGCGCAAAGGTTATGAAAAAGAAGTAAAAAAAATTCGCCGGAATTGTCTCATCGAGGACTTAGAGGATTCCCATATCGTAAGTATCCTGGCTGTTCGGGATCAGTTGCTGAGGCTGGGGGAGGAGCACGGGCTGGAAGGTTTTGCCTTTTTGTCATTCACGGCCCTGCTGGATGCCATCGAGGCGTATTCGATGTATGCCGAAATGGAAGTCAGTGAACAGTATGCGATGGGGCATGAATGTGATATCCACGGGCTGTTGAGTGATGTTCTGCTGCGGCGGGCCAATTTCAATCAGTCACCG
>JAKJEP010000197.1 GCA_022705365.1 Planctomycetota bacterium
CAAGGAAAAATGCCTGGCGTGCGGATGCAACGAATATCTGACCAAACCCGTTGACCGCCAGCAGGTCCAGGAGGTCCTATCCCGCTATCTACCGGCACAGTCCGCTGCAAATTCGTTTCTGCAAAAACTTCCTGAACAAGTGGAACAAATCCGCCGTGCTGCCGCCCATCGGGATGTCAGGCAATTGCTGTCCTTTCTGCACGAATTGAAACAGTCTGCGGAAAATTCCGGTTTTACCGACATCATGGAAAAAACGGCGGAAATGGAACAGCTTCTTCTGCTCCAGGAAATAAAGGAATCGGACCGAAAACTGCGCGAGCTGGCCGAACTGTGCCAAAAAATAACGAATCCTTCCCCCGCCGCCGATTACTTTTGACCTTTCTCGGACGGGCTATTCCCGCAGCAGGTCGGTGTGATTGCCGAAAAAGTCCAGTGTGTCCATCAAATGCACACGCATAGCCTGCTCCGCCGCTTGTGCCTGGTGGGCTTGTACGGCATCGAAAATATTTTGGTGATGCTGAAGGGGCGGCTGGATCCGGATGACCGGAATACGGTAGTGCACCGTAAAAAAGGTCCCGCGCAATACGGTGCTGATCATGGCCAGAATGTTGTTTTTGCATTCATAGGCCAGGATATCGTGAAACTGCTGATCACACATCCGGTAGTAGTCATAATCCTTAGTCAAATCCTCTTCTTTTGCAATCTGCGGTCCCCACTCGTTCATTCGGGCCATAATATCGCCAAGCTGCTTCAGACCCTCTTCGGATATGTTTTCCGCCGCCAGATACGCAATCCGCGGCTCGATGGTCAAACGGGTATCCAGAATCTGAAACATGTCGCTGCCGCTGAATTTCTCGAAAATCGGCGATAAGATCCGCAGACTCGTCGTCGGATTAAAGGTATCAACAAACCAGCCCGCCCCATGCCGGGACTGTACCACTCCCAGGGCCTGCATTATCATCAAGGCTTCCCGCAAAGACCGGTTTCCCACTTGCAGTATTTTGCTTAATTCCTTTTCGCTGGGCAGTTTATGACCCGGCGGCAACTGGGCGCCGCTGATGTAATCGACCAGGGCATTCACAATCCGCTCCGACATTTTCGTCTGACTTAACGGATTCAAACCGTCAATGGATAGTTTTGGCTTTTTCGGCGGGATTGGCCAGACAGCATGATTCTCCTGATGGCCTGTTCCTGATATTTTCCCTTCCAGCAAAGTCCCCAGCCGTGGCGAATTTGAATATCCCGTATTTCTTTCTTTATACATAAACCTGAATCCCGACTTTCATAAAATCTTTATTTCTATATACTTATACTATATTACAAGGCCACTTCCTTCCCCTGAAATTTTACCTAAAACAGTATAATCATGTTTTTGTCATGGTTTGTCAAATTGAATTATCTCCTGTCATCTTTACCGCTAGCCCGCATTTCTCACGGGCGGGATTTTGACTAATATATTGATAACTCTATGCTCCAGCATGTCTTATGTACCATTTTTCGGTTCACCAGCTTCGACAGTCTGTTTTTCAGCCTAAATTTTAACGGAATCGTCAAAAGTCGATATTGACCTCCAAAAACGGCTCTGGCTTCCCAATAACAAGGGATCGAAGAGCTTTTGACGCCGGCGCCAAAAAATATATAAAAATTCATAATTTTTTGAAATTTGGCAGTTGAAAACCCCGCTTGATTTTACTATAGGGATTGCATTTAGTTTTATTGCTTTAATTTTTTTAACCTATATGGAGGTCTTTTATGGCAGTAAAAGTGGATCTGGATAAGTGCAATGGTTGCGGTACCTGCACGGAAGCGTGTCCCGCGGAAGCCTTGAGCGTCGCGGACGAAAAAGTAGTTGTCAACGAAGATGCCTGCATTGACTGCGGTGTTTGCGTGGACGAATGCCCGGTGAATGCCCTATCGTTAGATTAACCGTCTATTTTTTTTAGCGGGTAGGACAGAAATCGGACCTATCCATTGACGTACAAGTATATCACATCCTCTGTGGTATGCTTGTGCGTCAAATTTTTTGCCGGCTGATTCAGAGGGATCCGATATGGGTTTGTAAGATATAAGTGGATCGGACCGCCCGGCCCAGCGGCGGTACATACATCTCCAGCCGTTGCATATCCCCTTCCCGCAATGGCTCCCGCGCGTGGCGGTACACGATCAAAATGCCGAGCAGCTCCCCCTCAACTAGGACCGGCAGAGCCAGCAGCGACAACCCCGCCAGCAGCTTTTTCTGTTTTCCGGTCAGTTCGGCACAACGCTCCGCTTCGGGTATGAGCCAGCGGCGCTGCCGGGCCGATACCGTACGAACCAGAGTTTCGCTAAATAGTTTTTCCAGTTCCTCTATGTCATCCGCCCGATCATACCACAACCCGGAAAGGTGGGCTTCAAACCGCTTCTCCGCCGCCAGATAAAAGGCGGTACTGGATTCCGGAATCTGATGCTGGATCATCTTTAACGCTTTATGCAGCATATACCCCAGATCGAACTCCCCGGCCAGGCCGTTCTGAAAATCGCATAACCGCTGCAGCTCCTGCACCGAATGGGTCAAAAATTGATTGGAATGTACCAGATCCCGGCACAGGATATCCACCTTATGGCGAAGCTGGCGGCGCTTATGATTTAAATCCCGGCACAATTGGCGGACCTTGTCCTGCCGGATTATCTGTTTTCTCCGCTGCTGATTTTTCACCAGTGCCTGCTCAACGACCCGCCGCACGGTCTCCCCCTCAAAAGGATGGGCCAGAAGCCCCTCCAGCCCCAGCAAATGGGCCTGCACAATATCGCCCGGCCGGCAATCCGACAAAACTCCGACCACCGCCGCCCCCTCACCGGGCAGCGAATTCCGCACCTGGCGGAAGGCTTCGATCCCTTCCGGCATTTCGCACAACTCGGAAATGGTCGCCGCGGGCAGCGAAAGAAACACCACATCCGCCGTTTCCAAAGGCAGCGCGGACCAGAACTGCAAATCCGTCAGCCGGATGGCCGGCAGATGTGCCGCCTCCGCCTGGCGGCAGGAATATCCGGCCGATGCCGGAAGGATTTCCTCCATTTCCAGGCCCAGCGCCTTCGGAAGCACACACAATATACTAATGGATAGGTTGGTTTTCAATTTCTCCCTTTCCTCCGGAAAACATCCATTCGGTTTAACTCACCACCACGTTATCCGCCGCGGCGATCTGCGAGACTGGCAATATCACCCGGGCAATCGTTCCTTTCCCCGCGTCACTGAAAAGACGCAAATGTCCGCCGTTGCTTTCGATATACCGCATACTGTGGCTCAGCCCTAATCCGCGATTGCGGCCCGCCTTCTTCGCCGAAAAAAATGGATCCATCGCTTTTCCCAGCGTTTCCGCATCCATGCCGATGCCGTGGTCCGTCACTTCCAACATCACCTCGCTGGTCAGTTCATCATACCGGGCACTCAGCACGACGGTTCCCCCCTTCCCCTCATACGAGTCCACCGCATTGGCGACCAGCTCTTCCACCGCCGTCCGGATCTGGCCGGGATCTACAAATATCGCCGGAAGATTCCCCTCGGTCTTGACTTCCAGAATCACTTGATTTTCCTGGGCCAGGGCCTTCTGGCTGGCTATCACCTGTTCCAGCAGATTTTCTATCGTCACCGAATGCGGCTGCGGAATCGACGGCTTGGCAAATTCCATCAGATCCGATATAATATCGGCAATCACCTGCCCCTGCCGGGAAATCGCCTGCAGCATAGTCTTCCGGTCTTCCTCCTCTTCACTGGTCGCCAGAAACTGGGACCGCCCGACAATGATCGCCAGCGGATTGTTGATTTCATGGGCCGCGCCGCAGGCCATCTCGCCCACCGCCGCCAGGCTCCGCTTCTGCAGCAGTTCCCGCTGCGCTTCCTGCAGCACCCGATTGGTCTCCGCCATCTGCTCGCAAAGATGTACCTGCTGTTCCTGTTTCTGGGCCTGGCGTATCGCCAGCGCCGCACTGGCGGCAAACGACTGAATCTCCCGGATTTCTTCCTGATAATCCGGCTTCTCGTCGGACGGCTGCCATACCACGGCCCCGATTGTCTGCCCGCTGTACGGCAGCGGCATCGTCAAAGTCCGGTTCAATTCAAATTGCGGCGCTACCTGCTCAAAAAACCAGAGATGCTCTTCCCCCGGCATCTGAATCGAAAAGCCTTCCGTCGTGGAAAGGGGCTGCGGCCGATGCACGGCCTCCGGATCGTCCGTTCGATCCACCAGAAAAACAGACGGCTTGACTTCCCGCTGGGCCTTGAGGGCGCCCTCGATAATCCCTTCTTCCGGTGCTGCCGCGTACACCGCACACAGCTTGCACCCGATATGCTTTTGCCACAACTCCGACAAAAGCGTGCAGACTTCCACCACCGACTGCCCCGCCGTTAAACCAGTCCCCAATTCACTCAAAAGATTCAAATAACAGCTGCGCATGGCCAGAATCTGGTTTTGCTCCTGCAATTGCGCATTCAGTTTCCCCAGTTCCTGGTTGGCGTCCAACAGCGCCTCGTGGTACAAATCGTCCGGCTCGATCTCATCCAGGCCCAGCATATTCGCCCGCTCGCTGATTTCCTCACGCAATTCGCGCGCTATTCGATCGATCGTTTCAGGTGAACAGCCTAATTCCTTCGCCACCGTAACGGCTTTCTCCCCAAAATAATGATTCCCCGAATATCCGATCCGCTGTTCGCGAACCAGCAGATCCGCCAGATACAC
Source organism: Planctomycetota bacterium (assembly GCA_022705365.1). GTDB lineage: Bacteria > Planctomycetota > Phycisphaerae > Sedimentisphaerales > SM23-30 > JAKJEP01. The sequence goes on from JAKJEP010000197.1 coordinate 4,716, forward strand.
CGTCCGCACAATACTCCGATGCCGTACCGCTTCTGGCAGAGACTGCGGGCTGTGATGATGCAGCCAGACCGATTCCAGAATCGACAAAGGCAATTGCCATTTCTCCGCCAGCCGCTTCCCTGCCACCGTATGATCGATTCCCAGCACTTTTTTCTCGACATCCGCGATATTCGCCAGGGACGATTCGGCTATCTGCACCACCCGCGAAAAACTCCGCGGCAAACACGCATCCAGTGCCACTTTTCCCATATCATGCAGCAGGCCGCACACAAAGGCTTCTTCCGGATCCACTTCCGGATCGATTTCCGAAATCAGCATCCTCGCCGCACAGGCCGCCGCCAGACTGTGCTTCCAGAATTCCTCCCGTTTGAAATGTCCTTCGCTGGTCGTCGATACCCCGCCCAGGGTCTCGAATACCTTGATGCTCAGCACTGCATTCCGGATGGCGTCAAAGCCCAGCATAACCACCGCCTTGCTCAGCGAAACCGAACCGGGCCGGATCCCTTTATCCGCACGGGTGGTTAAACGAATAATCTTGCTGGCCAGCGATTGATCCGATTTAATCAGCTCCACCACTTCTTGGGCCTGCGTCCGGGTATTGACGGTTATCTGCAGCAGCCGCGCCGCCACCGACGGCAGCGTCGGAAGCGATTGGAGCTGTTGAATGATTAATTCAACCTTCTTCCCCTTGGTATGGTTCGTCTCCTGTCCTGAATTCATAGGTCCTTGCATCCTGCCCGCCGGAAATTGCTTCCCGGTTCTGCTCTTCTCTTATAATACCAGTAATTCGGAGATCCGGTTCACCAGCGCATCAATACTGAACGGCTTCTTCATAAAGGCATCTGCCCCCATCTTCAGCAGTTGATCGATTTCTTCCTGATTGATTACACCGCTGACAATGATGATTTTCATGTGCGAAAAGGCATCGTTCTGGCGGATCGTCTTGCAGACCACATTGCCGTTCACATCCGGCAGCATATAGTCCAGAATCATCAAATCCGGGCGGAACTCCTGGGTCAATACCCCCGCATCATACCCGCTGCTGGCGGTCCGAACCTCAAAGCGGCCGTCCCGATCCAGTACATCGACCAGCAGTTCCACAATCTCCGGGTCGTCATCCACGACCAGAACTTTCCGCCGGCCCGATTCCAGCAAATCCAGGGGAATATCATTTTCCTTCATGAATTTGATCAGGCTTTCCCGCGGTATCCGGCGAAAACGGGATCCGGGCACGCGAAATCCCTGCAATTTCCCCGAATCAAAGCACCGTATCACCGTCTGTTGGCTGACTTTGCATATCGTCGCCACTTCGCCCGTAGAATATACATTCTTCATCACCAGCACTCCATAATGATTTAGTAAAGTTTATATACCATTTTTCCCAGTTAGCATCTCTTATTCAATTTACCTATAATTCCTAGATTAACTATCGACGCCGCCTATTGTCAACTTAAATTCGCTTTATCGGGTAAGAGGCTCTTTTTACGGATAGTACGTGCGCTCTGTAGCGATAATACCGGTTAATTCGTCTTTACTGATTTTCCCTGCCCCTCCCCCCTATTTTACCCATTTAAACCCGTATCAGCAGAACCCAACGACCATTATTCATATATCGCGTGGGGAGAAATTATTTCCCCACTCCCCGTTTTTGGTCCATAAATATCATCAGCACCGTTATATCTGAAGGAGTTATACCGGATATGCGGGATGCCTGGCCCAAATTCAGCGGTTGAAACTGATTCAGTCGCTCCCGTGCTTCCTGCCGAAGCTGAGGGATGGTTCCATAA
>JAKJEP010000198.1:0-4653 GCA_022705365.1 Planctomycetota bacterium
ACCGTCAAGGTGCGGCTGCTCGAACAGGAAAAGGTGCTGGAGGAAAAGGAACTGATTCTTACCGGGGGGCAGCGCCAGCAGGTGCAGCTTACCTTCGAAGCGAAAGAGGCGGGGACCCATCTGCTGACGGTGGAGGTGGAAAAGCAGGGGGAGGAACAGGTTCCCGTTAACAATCAGATGGGGGTGAGTATCGAGGTGGACGAGCAGCGGTGGAAAGTGCTGTACCTGGAAGGGTATCCGCGGTGGGATTTCCGCTTTCTTGATTATTCTCTGCGGCGTGACCAGGGGCTGGAAGTGACGATGGTAATGGAGGCGAGCCTGGCTGCGGAAAGGCAAGAGCAGGAGGAATTGTATAAGATGGCCCATCTGCCGGGAGATGCGAAGGGTTTTGCCGATTATGATGTGGTCATGCTGGGGGATATCACCGCGGCCCTGCTGCCACCGGTCATGCAGGAACCTTTGGCCCAGGCAGTGGAGCGGGAAGGAGTGGGATTGATTGTCCAGGCGGGTCCGCAGGCCATGCGCTGGCACGGCTGCTGCCGATGGTGTTTTCCGCTGATAAGAGGGGATTCGATGCCCCGGCGTTTGCCCCGTTTCAGATGGCCGTTACTGCGCAGGGATCGATTCATCCGGCATTTCGGTTGTATGACAGCGCCACGCAGAACCGGGGCGTCTGGAGCCGAATGCCGACCTTTTACTGGGCAGCGGCCGGGGAAGAAATTAGTCCTGCAGCGACCCTGCTGGCGGAATTAACCGTACTGGAACAGCAAAAAATGCCGCTCATTGTGGAACAGTATGCCGGGGCCGGCCGGGTACTGTTCATCGGGACCGATTCGACCTACCGGTGGCGGGCGTACATCGGGGATCCGTTGTTTTCTCGGTTTTGGGGACAGTCGATAAGGCATGTGGCCCGTTCCCGTCAGCGCAGCGGCCGGAGCGGCTGGCTGGAGGTATATCCGGCGCGGGTGGAGGCGGGGGAAAGTGTTTCCCTGGAACTGTATGCGCTGGACGGGGTGGGCAAGCCCCTGGCCGCGGGGGAACTGACAGGGCGCGTGGTGTCCGGGGAAAAAGCCGGGTCGATCAGCCTGAAGCCGACGGCGGAGGCGGGGTATTTTCGCGGTACCTGGACGGGCAGCGAGGAGGGGGAATATGTTTTTCAGGTAGAGGCGGAAGGGAAAATGATTACCGGGTCGGTGCGGGTATCCCAGGCCGGCCGGGAACTGCTGCGCCCGGATGTGGGCCGGGATACGCTGGGCAGTCTGGCGGAACTCAGCCGGGGCGGGCTGCTGGAACTGCCGGAGATCGGGAAATTGTCCCAGTGCCTCCAGGGGGAAGTCCGCACGACGCAGCGTATTCACGAAGATGAAATATGGGACAACTGGTTTACCCTGATTTTGCTGGTATCGCTGTATTGTACCGATGTATTGGTGCGCCGGATATCCGGTTTAACGTAGGAGATGCATAATGAACAAAACAATTCTAACACCAACGGCAGTTCGTTCGGGCGGAATGGCGGCCTGGATGATTCTTTTACTGGTTGTGATCGGGCTGCTGGCGGCTGCCGGCACGGTAGTTCTTTTGAAGTCCGGATCGGGACCGGAGGAAGAGCTGACGGAAAATCTGCTGCCCGATCCGCGGGAAATGGCGCGGATTGAGGCCTCCGCCGACAAAGCGCTGGAGTATCTGGTTCGGCAGCAATTGCCGGACGGCAACTGGCCCAGCAGTTATGGTTCCAACAATGGGGTCAATGCCCTTTGTCTGCTGGCGTTTCTGGGCCGCGGCCATGTGCCCGGCCGGGGTCCCTACCAAAGCGTGGTGGACCGGGCCGTCAATTATCTGCTGGCGACGCAGCAGACCAATGGTTTGTATCTTTCGCCCAATCCTTCCAACGGCCCGATGTACGAGCACGGCTTGACGACACTAGCCATGATTGAATCGTATGGGCAGATACCGACCCCCCAGATGCGCAGCAGCGTCCAGCAGGCGGTGAACCTGATTCTGCAAAGCCAGTCTCCCGCGGGGGGCTGGCGGTATCAGCCGGTGCCGGCCGATGCCGATCTGAGCGTTACGGTTATGGAGGTGGTAGCCTTGAAAGCGGCTATCAACGCCCGTCTAAACGTGCCGGCTGAGACGATGGAAAAGGCCCTGGAATATGTAAAAAAATGCGCCCATCCGGACGGCGGCTTTTATTATCAGCCGGGACACGCCGAAGGACCCGCCCCGGCCCGTACGGCCGCCGGAATTCTCTGTATGCAATTGCTGGGGGCGTTTGACGATCCGGCCGTTGCCAAAAGCCTCGACTGGCTGGACAAAGTCAATTACCAGAAGGATATCCCGTATTTCTGGTACATGAATTATTATGCGATGCAGGCCCATTTTCAGGCCGGCGGAAATTACTGGGCAAGGTGGCACCCCAAAGTCCGCAAGTTCCTCTTTGAAACCCAGAAGCAGGACGGCAGTTGGGAAGGATACGGTGAGCAGAGCGTGAACGGACCGGCCTTTTGTTATTCCACGGCGATGGGCGCTCTCTGCCTGGAGGTCTATATGCATTTTCTGCCGGTGTATCAGCGTTGATTTTGCCGGAATGTATTTGGTGAAAGGTTGTGCGTATGAAATGGATCAAACGATATTTTATTATACTGCTTTGTGCATCGGTTCTGACAGGCTGTGAACAAAAGCAGGAAGCAAATAACGAATTACAGGCGGCGGTTTCCCAGGCCCAGGCTGCCTGCCAGCAACTGCAGGCCGATCTGGAAAAGGTAAAGAACGATCTGGCGGCGGCGGCGAAGGAGCGGGATGAGCTGCAGGAGCAGTCCAAAGAAAACAAAACCAAGATGGCCGGGCTGGGGGTTTTGCTGCATACTACTCTGGAGGATGGGAAAAAACTCAAGGCCGATCTGGATGCGGTTACCGCGGAGCGGGATACTTTGAAAAGTGACCTGGCGAAAACCACAGAATCGCTGAACAAGACACAGGGTGATTTGACGGCGACAGCCCAGCAGCGTGATCAGTTGAAACAGGAGCGTGATGCTCTGGCGACGGAGATTTCCACCAAGTCCGAGTCATTCACTTCCTTGCAGGCGGAGCTAGCCACCACGGTCCAGGAACGCAACGAGGCGCGGGACCAACTGGCTAAAACCACAGAAACCCTGAATCAGACCCAGACCAGTCTGGAGGCGATAACGAAAGAGCGGGATACGGTCAGCGGGGAGTTGGCGCAAAGCTCCAAGTCTCACAACGAAACACTGGAGGTATTATCCACCGTTATTCAGGAACGGGATAAACTGAAAACCGACATCGCGCAGACGACGGAAACCCTGAATAAGAAGCTGACCGAGCTGCAGCAGAGCAAGGAAGCCGTGACGGTCGAAGCCGGCAAGATCAATGAGAGCCTGGCGGCCGTTACCAAGGCGCGGGATGACCTGCAGAAACAAACGGCGGAGCAGGCCCAGAAAATCGCTGCGCTGGAGGCGGAAATCGCCAAATTGAATGCAACCATCGCGGAGCTGCAAAAACAAGTCGAGAAAAAAGACTCTCCGCCCGCATAATAATTGAAGGAATGCCTATGACAGGTTTAGCACAAAATATATTAGCGGTTCTGCTGAGCGTTATAGTTCCCGCTGACACCAACCAGACGGGAACCATTACCGCCGTTGTGAAAACGGCCCAGCCGCTAATCGGTGCGGCAGCCGTTCAGCGGCAGGCGGAGCAAATCACCACCACCAAAGGAAAAGAACACGATATCGGTATGTATTCCCGCTTGTATGAAGGCCGGATTACAGAGGGGAAACTGATCATCGAGGGTCTGCCGGTTCCCGGTTTATATGATTTGCGGTTCGAGACTAAAAATGGAGGGATAATATCCGGCTGGGACCCCAACGTCCCGGAAAGCGATTATGTCGGCGATCCGCCGCTGGAGGAAGAGGCAAAAACCAAGATTCTCAAAAAAATGGCGGATGAGGAATTCAGTGCCTTTTCCGACCGGATGTGGATTTTGGATATGCAGGGGAATGTTCAAAATGCGGTTCTTCTAGTCATGTCCCTGCGAATGCGTCCCTTTGTCGGCGGGAATTATCAGCCGGGCGAATGGGTCTGGCGAATCGAACGCTGGCAGTGGGAAAATCCCGAAGAAGATACCTGGGTTCCTTATCGCCGGCGTCCTTTCTACGCCCTGAATCGGCAGAGGCTTTACGAAAAACAACTGAAAGAGAAACAAATCGTATTTTCCCGTCATCTGGGCGGAATATGTTTAACCAAAGAACGTCAAATTGTGGACCTGGGTGCGATCCAACTCCCCCAGCCGGTCCCCGGCGTCTTTGCCGTCCATCCGGATGGTTCGTTCATACCTCCGGTTATACTGAAAGGCCCTGAAAAACCCGATTGGCCGGTCATGCCAAAAGAAATCATGCCTGAAAAAGAACAGGCAGGAGGTGCCAAATGATTTGTAGTAACAGGAAAAAATGGAATGGCTTGCGATGGTTTGTCATTTTTGCCGGTTTGCTGATTCTGCCGGTTCCCGCTTCGGCCCAGGAGCGGCAATTAGGAACTATCGGCCCGCCCCCCAAACAAAGCCCCCAGCGTCAGACCGCCGCCGAAGGAATGCCCCCTTTGCCGTTGCCGGCGGTTCCTTTGCGGCGTTCCGAGCCGAAACAG
>JAKJEP010000198.1:4663-6445 GCA_022705365.1 Planctomycetota bacterium
CCCCGCCGGTCTTTGTGGCCAAGCTGGCCTATGGTACCACCCAGGATTATACACCCAACCCGGCCGATCTGGATACGCTGCTGGGGCATGTCCGTTCCCAGCTCGATATCTGGTATGGCCATACGATTCTGAATGTTGAGGAACTGGCGGCGATGTATAAAGACGGTAAAAAATGTGAGATACCGCTGCTTTACCTAACCGGCTACCAGTCCTTTGAATTCACGCCGGAACAGCGCGGGGCCTTGCGGGAATATCTGCTGGACGGCGGGACCCTGCTGGGCGATGCGACGCTGGGAAGCCCCGACTTCACCAAATCATTCCGGGCGGAGATAGCCGCCATCTTCCCCCAGCGCAAACTGGATGTGCTGCAACTGGATCACCCGATTTATCGCGGCTATTATCCTTACCAGAATGTCAACTATTTCACCATTACCGACGGAGTGCACAGCAAGGTGGAAAGCCCGCCGCAATTTCTGGGCTTGAACCTGGCCGCCCGGACGGCGGTGATTCTATCGCCCTACGATATGACCTGCGGCTGGGATGAATTTTACGCCCCGCCGGCCCCGCGGATCGGCAATGCCAAACCGGTCCCGACCATGGCCATGTTACCCGTGGATGCGATTCGCATGGGAATCAATCTGCTGACCTATGTTTCGGCGGAACGAACTTTCGCCAAAACCCAGGCCTATACGCTCAAAGTGGAGGGCAATCAGCCGCAGCAGCGAGCCGCCCTGCAGTTCGGCCTGCTGCGCCACCAGGGCGACTGGAATCCGGATTCCAACAGCATTTACCAGTTAATCCGCTTCGCCGCCCTGCGGACCAGCATTCCCGTGGCGTACGATATGAAATCGGTGGACGCCGAGGTGGAGCAGATTGCCGAGACGCCGCTGCTGATTATGACCGGCATGGACGAGCCGCAGTTGAACGAAAAGGAACTGGCGGTCCTGCAGCGGCATCTGCAGGCCGGCGGTTTTCTCTTTATCAACAACACCTCGGGGTTTGCCAAATTCGACCGGGAGGCCCGCGCTCTCATTGCCAGACTGCTGCCGGACTATTCGCTGCAAAGCGTGTCGGCGGACCACAACCTGTATCATTCTCTGTATGATATTCAGGAATTGCGCCGCGCCGGCGGTGGGCAGGCAGGTCCCCCGGACCTGGAAGCCGTTTTTGTCGGCGAGCGGGCCGCCATCGTGTATTCTCCCACCGATACGCTCGGTATGATGAAGGGGGTGCATGATCCTTACGCCAATACCTATGACTCGGACTCGGCCCAGCGGCTGGCCCTGAATGTTCTCTGTTATGCGATGCAGCAATGATTGGTTCAAACAAAATGTGTTTCTTATTTTTAGAAAAAAGTAAAGCGAGGACGATATGTCATTGATCAAATCCGGCAAACTCAGCGGTTCGGGCAAGGAAACAACACAGGAAATCGATGTGGAAGCGTTGCAGCGGTTGGGCGAGGCCCATCAGGCGCTGCGGAAGGAAATCGGCAGGGTAATTATCGGGCAGGAACGCATTCTGGACGATCTGCTCACGGCGATGTTTGCGCGGGGGCACTGCCTGATGGTTGGTGTCCCCGGTCTGGCCAAGACGCTGATGGTGCAGACTATTGCCCGGGCCATCGACCTGGATTTTAACCGCATTCAGTTCACGCCCGACCTGCTGCCGGGCGATCTGATCGGCGTCACGATCTACAAGTCGCAAACGAGCGAGTTCGTCTTTCAGCCTGGCCCGTTATTCGCGGAAGTGCTTCTGGCTGATGAAATCAACCGCGCGACTCCG
>JAKJEP010000199.1 GCA_022705365.1 Planctomycetota bacterium
TGGACAGGTTGGTTTTATCTCCGGATTGTGCGTAGGCTGGATGTGGGAGGGAAATCCCGAAAAAAATATCCAGCCCTGGCGTGACACCGGCGTCGAAGTACGCGGGTTGGCGGTGGCGGACATCGAGCAGGCCTTTGCCCACGTCTGGGCCATGACCGGCAAGCCGATTCCGCGGCCCGAAAGAATTCGCCGCGACGACCTGGCGCCCGCCGGCGATATGAGCATGCGCGTGGTGGCCAGCGTCCCAGCCACTGCCGGCATGTTCCGCCTGGACCAGCTCATTGCCGGCCTGGCCCGCCGCCAGCTATGGCTGACCGATCCCTACTATGCCGGCACGCCCCCTTACGTACAGGCTCTGCAGGCGGCGGCAAAGGACGGGGTGGACGTCCGCCTGCTGGTGCCCAATGCCATCGATATCCCGGGCCTCAAACCGCTCTCCCGCGCCGGTTTCCGTTCCCTCCTGGAAGGGGGGGTCCGCATTTTCGAATGGAACGGACCCATGCTGCATGCCAAGACCGCCATTACCGACGGCCGCTGGGCCCGCGTCGGCTCGACCAATCTCAACATTGCTAGCTGGTTCGGCAACTGCGAGCTGGACGCCGTAATAGAAGATGAATCCTTCGCCCATGCTATGGAAGAAATGTATCTGGACGATCTCACCCATGCCACGGAAATCGTCCTGGATGCCAGGCGGAAGGTTCGTGTCCCGGGTGAACCCCGCCGCCCGTTCCCCCATATGAAAAGAGACCGCGACCAGACCAGCCGGGTTGGTCGGGTTGGTCGGACCGGCCGGGTTGCCGCCGGTGCCATGCGGATTGGCAATGTCCTCGGTGCCGCCTTTACCAACCGCCGGGTCCTGGAACCGATCGAAGCCCGTATCACCGTTGTGGCCGGCATTTTCCTGATGCTGGTTGCCGTTCTGCTGGCATTTTTCCCGCGTCTGTTCGTTTACCCGCTGGCAGCGATTCTGGTATGGATTGCCCTGGCCCTTCTCTACCGCGGCTACCGCCTCCATCGCCGCCGCAAAAAAAGAACCCGTCGCTGATCCCCGCCGCGTCTAACCCGCATATCTCACGGGGTTTTGACAAATATTATTGATAACTCTATGGTTCAGCATGTCTTATGTACTATTGATCGCATCGTCAACTTCAACAGCTGTTTTCAGCGTGAATTTTTGTCCGTCTTCGAGGCCGCAGGAGCTATCTTCCGCAGGCATATACGTATATATGTTGAGGACAGATAGCGACGAGAACGAAGAAGGCGGGCAAAAAAGCCGCTGAAAACCAAAAGCCTGTGAGATATGCAGGCTAATATCTTCTCTCTTATCTATCCCTCGGCAGCTTATCTCCTATGCAGGAAAGATACAGCAAACTTTTTCTACAGGATGTAGCCCTTTGTTTTGAAAATTCAGTATTTGGTGCTTTGACTTCAAGGCGAAGCGGAAACGGCGCGGAGAGAAAAATTTTTGATGGCCATACCGGTGTTAAATGTACCGGGGATTTCCCAGCCCATATTCATATTGACCACGGCGTAATCGGCCGGATCGGCGTCGGTGAGGAAACCGCGTTGGGCCGCTTCCTGTAAACCGGTCTGGATATGCGGCAGCAAATCCTGTCGGATCGTTACCCATTGACCGGATTTCAGCGGATTGGGATTCAGCCGCTCACCCGGCATGATATAGATGAACTTTCGGGTGGCGTCCGCCTTGCCGCCATCCTCTGCCATATACAGCGGCGGGACATCGTAGCGGTAATCGTAAAAGGGAACGCCAAACCAGAAGTAATTGTTGTAGTCGGCAGATTGTGGATTGATATTTTTGATAATCAGGAACAACTGGAACTGGGCGGTATGCAGGCCGGGATCATATTCCTCCATCTTCATGGCTCGATCACAATAAGCCAATTGAATCGATATGTGGAGATTGATTTTCTCCAGTCGGGTCAACGGAATCACCTCGACGGCATCCTGTTCGATAAGCAGATGCGGCCAGCTTTGCCCGTTGGTCCGCGGCCCCTGCCCATATTCCGCCTGCCCGAAAATCTCCAAAAGCAGATCACCATACTTCGATTGGGGGCCGCCATGGACAATACGTTTGCCCTCGTTGCGATATTCCATATCCCCATCCGGACGTTTGATACATTTGGCCCCGGCCAGGTCATATTTCGTGGCCCACTGACAGATGCGCCACTGGCCGGTGATGGATTCGGTAACCGGCTTCGGCTGTGGTCGGTCATAATTCAGAACCCCAGCCACCTTACGGCCGGTGGCCGAATCGGGAAAACTCAACTTGAATCCGTTCGCAAATGACATATCGGCAAACAGCGGTACACCTTCTACAGCGGCCCTTTTCCAAACCCGAACATACTCAACGCTGAACGTGGAAGGCAAATCGCTGTCCTGCGGCAAACCGAACCAGTCCGGCATGGTTTCGCTGTCAAAATTCAAGGTCAGCGGCTGATGCCAGTGGGTGTTTTCCAACCAGCGAATCAGCACCCCGTCGAAATACCACCTGATCTTCTCTGCATCCCACTCCAGCCCATATACATGAAAATCATCCGCCAGGTTTTCCGCCGCTGACCATATCCCCTGCGTCTCCCAGTGCTCCGGGTCCGTGGGAGTCCGGAATACATGCAGGTTCATATTGACTTTCTTCTCGAAACCGGCAGCACCGCCGCCAATTTCAAACACGTCGATTTCCGTCCATAAATTCGGATCGGCCTCATAAAACCAGAACGAACTGGATCCGTGTGACTTCATCGGACGGCATTTGACTTCAAAGTAACCATACAAAACCGTATTTTTACTTTTCACGGCGGCGGACGTATAGGTATGATACCCCTGATCCTTCGGCATCTCCGGAACTTCCATCTTCTGCATCAGCAGATGAAGCCGGCCCTCGTGAACCTGCACATTCCCCGGATAAAAATAGCCCGGCTGCCGCCCCAGCCACCCCGGATTGCGATCATACCATTTTCCCGCATCCAGCTTCTCCCCCTCGAATTCATCCCACAGGGCTTGATAGGGAATCCACTCTCCCTCGTTCCCCTGATCGGAAAGAGGCAGCGCCTCGGTAATACGCTCGGGAATCGGACCAATCAGCTCGGTCCGCAGCCAGCCCTGCGGCATCGTGCGGCCATACAGCAAAGTAGTGGCAGACAGAATCATAACTAAAGTGGTTCTTAGAACGAACGCCCACCCTTTCCATCCGTCCCCACACCACTCCTTATGTATTATATGATTCGTACAGTTCATTATTCTAACTTCCTTTCAGACTGCCCATTATACCCGCAGGGAAAATGTTGATCTATCAAATGGTAGATTTCCTGAACCAATACATCATCTTCCAGTGTTACATCCATTGGTACATCCGGCAGAACGCCATGCCCGTCATCATAACCGGCGGGACGTATAAAATGAGCACTGGAAATAACACAACCAATCCCACTGTTTGGTAGATAAACCGGACATATTTCCGAATAGAAGGATGCCCGGCCTCCTGTTTCCTCGCCTACAATGAGGCCCAAGCCGTTATCCTTCACAATTGCCGTGGTATCTACCGCTGCCGAGGCCGTACCATGATCGACAATCAGTACCAACATCCCATTCCACGGATCATCTTTAGGGTATGTTAAGCTGCCTTTCTCTATGCAATAATTAATCCATTCTCCTTCCAGTTTGGACATATCAACATACAAATGGTGATATTTCCCATAAAACCAGTGAACACGTAACCAGCGGTCCAAAAGCAGCCAGGGGGGAATATTCTTTTGCTTGAGCGCTGCAATGATCCAATTTCTTTCATAGGTTCGTGAATAGCGCCATTTCTTACAACCGGTTTGCAATGGTTTTGAGACGACTCGTTGTAAAAGATCTTGCCCCAATTCTCCGTTACCCCCTCCATTTTGACGAAGATCCACAATCAAAACAGTTGTCTTTTTGCCTTTCAATTGTACCAAAAGTGTATCCACCATCTTAAAATAGTTGTCACGAAGCGAATCATCAAAAGAAGGGATTTTATAATGGCAAACTCGGTCTTCATAGTAAAATTGATAGGGGAATTCCCCCCAGCCGGCGTTTCTGGGCGGAACGGAAAATTCCGGCACTGCTGCCGACAGACTTTCCTGATAGGTTTGTCCCTGTACGTTTTTACCTGTAATCTCAAATTGTTCCACGATTCCGTCCGTCATCCAGATATAGGCCGGGAGAAAGTAAGGGATTTGCCAATTCTTTTGTTCCATGGTTTCGGCGGAGACATATTTATAATATCTCTTGAGCCATTCCGTGACCGGCTTGCCATTGATGGAAAGTACTATATCACCATATTGCAATCGTACCGGTTCCACGGTTTTGGCCCAACCTTCAACAATCACATGGTTATTTTTGTAGTTGAGTGCCAGTGGCAGCAATTTTATTTTATCCCGGATAAAGAAATTGTAATTGTAGAAAAGGTTGCAGCGGGTGTGATCGTCGCCAATCAGGGCCAGTGTTTCTGCTATCAGAGGTGCAAATTCCTTACGACTAATTTTATTGCCAAGATTTGCTTTGATTTGCTGGACATGGGTGCTAAATGCTTCTTTGCCAATACTATGATATGGTTCAGGGTGTACCGCTTCCAGATTTTTGACCAGGTAATCAATATCCGCTATAGCCTGTTTTTTATTCAATACGGCTAAATCCTTGGTGTAAGAACAACCGCAGGCAAAAAAGACAGGAAAGATTACATATACGACATAATTAAATATTCGTAACATAATATTTTCTTACTTGTTTGTTCTCCATGATTCATAAATCATATAACCTGAAAAACTTTGTTGAAAAACGTCCTAGTTGGATCGATTATTCCGCCAGCACCTGCTGCACAAAATGGTCCGCCGCCCGCCGGATATAATCTTCCGTGACGGCCAGCTCAAACGGAGCGGGGGTCTCCGTAAAACGGTGGGGGACCTTCACCTTGCTCACATCAAAATTCTCCCGCATCTTGAACCGATACTTCTCCGCCAGAATCTTCCGCCCCAGCCGCCGCAGCTCCTCCTCCGTCCCCAGCGGCATCCCCGAAACCTCCAGCACCTTCAGCACCGTCTCCGGCTTGTAGATCCCCCGCGCAAAAAAGCACACCACCAGGCTTGACAAAACCTGCCGCCACTGCTCCTCCTTCACCAATATCTCCGCCACCTCCTCCGGCGTGGTATCCTTCTTCTTCGACAACGTCTTCTGATCCACCGAATACCCCGCATTGTCCAAATGGCTGTGCCGCGCGCCCACCAGACACCCGATATGCGCCGCCGGCCCCGTATGATACCCCGGCATCTCATTGCCGCCCCAGGCCAGCGCAAAGTCCGCCCCGCCATACACGGCCGCCGCCTGCTCTACCCCGCCTGCCAGCGCCCGGTAAAAATCGCTCGGCGGCTCCACAATATTTCGAACCGCCCGGACATACTGGCCCCAGTCCCCCCAATTCAGCCGCAGCCCCGCCGTTTCCGCCTCCGGGATCAGCCCCTTCTCTATTGCCTCTGTCGCCCACGCCAGCACCACCCCCGTGCTCATCGAATCCAGCCCATACACCTCCACCTCGTCCATCAGCCGCAGCAGTCCCGGCACCTCCGATATCCCCAGCATACTACCCAGTGAATAAATCGGCTCATAATCGTAGCTTACCATCGACGTCTTGTAAAAGTACGGCTCATCCTCATACGGCTGCCGCAGCGCCGCCAGGTGAATACATCCCACCGGACAATGGCTGCACGCCACCCGCCGCCCCAGATAATGTTGCGCAAAGGCCTCCCCCGAAATCTTCTCCGCCCCCTCGAATCGCCCCTGCTGCAAATTCCGCGTCGGCAGTCCGCCCATCTCATTCAGCGGCAGAATATTCTCCGATGTCCCCAGCTCATGATACTTCTTCATCACCTCCGATTCTACCGTCGTCTGGAAAATCTCATCATACAACTGCCGGTACTGCTTCCGGTCCGCCACCGGGATCGTCTGGCTGCCTGACACCACTAGCGCCTTGAGCTTCTTACTGCCGAACACCGCCCCCAGCCCCAGCCGCCCGAAATGCCGGTACGTCTCCATCGTCACGCACGCATACGGCACCCGCTCCTCGCCCGCCCGCCCGATCCGCATGATCGTCCGCGCCCCGGCCCCGCCTTCCCGGTCCCGCAGAATCCGGCCCACCGTATAACAGTTCCGCACTCCCCACAGCGCCGAGGCATCCCGAAAATGCACCTTCCCCCCGTGGACTGCCAGATACACCGGAGTTTCGCTGGCCCCCCGAATCACCATCGCCCCATACCCCGCCAGCCGGATCGACACCGCGCTGCGCCCGCCCGCGTGGCTTTCCCCCAGGTTCTTCGTGTGCGGCGACTTGAAAAACGCCGTCGTCTTGGACGCTAGCGGAAACA
>JAKJEP010000019.1 GCA_022705365.1 Planctomycetota bacterium
CACGCGGATGCAGGCGGTTACGATTGAACTGCTGGTCGTGGGGGCGGCGCTGGAGACGGCTTTGTTAAGGTTTCTGCACGGCCGCGGTCTGGCGGAAGAATTTCCAGAACGGGGCGGGGCGGATACCGTGCAAAATTTTAGTGAACTTCTCCGGGAATTGGGCAGCGAGGCATCTGTTCATAGTCTGGCAGAATGGATCGACTTCGAGGCCGGTATTTATCAACAGGGCGGACTGATTACCTATCTGGCGGATTCCTGTCTGCTGGACGTACTGACCGATACCACCGAGCGGTCCCCGACATTTACCCTGCCGCCGTTCCGAACGAAAGAGGACCGAACCTCACCGCCTTCCTGGGCCTTCGTGAAAAATCCGTTCTATTCCACGGAGCAAAGCTGGGAGCGGGTCTTTGGCCGGCCGCCGCGGGGGCTGAGCTGGGACCGACGGGTGTATGAGCAGTTAAACGCCCCGCAAAATTTGCAGGTAAATCCACCGGCTCTGGACAGGACGGCAATCTGCAAGTTCCCCATCGGCAGGGAGCCGGATTCCTCCCGCACCGAAGTGCCCGATTCCGCCTTGATTGCCATTGCCTCCGGTTTGGATGACCACCGCCTTCTGGAAAAGGGGGCCTTTTCTTCTTTGTCCGGCTACCGGCATTACCTGACGGTTTTTATCGGCGATGCGCCGCCGACGCCGAATGGCCCGCCCGTGTTCCATTTTCCCTGCCGCCTTCGCCCTTCACCCCTGAACCTTTGGCGGCATCTGGCGGTCAAGCTTACCTTGAATACCCTTTCCACCGCCACCATGGCAAAAATGGGACGCATTCAGGGCAATGCGATGGTCTGGGTCTGGCCCAGCAACAAGAAACTGATTGACCGCGGCACCAGGCTGATCTGCGAACTGACCAGCAAAAGCTACGAGCAGTCCTGTCTGCTGCTCTTTGAGGCTATGGAAAGGGTGGAAAAACTCCGTGAAAAAGGCCAGCCGGTCCCTTCCCCCGTAGCATTGGTGGTGGAAGAACACGGCCCGAAAACCGATTAATGGGTATTCGCCCACTTTCAATACAGCAAATATTTCGCCCGTAGCTGCTTGAATGCGGTAATTTCCGTTTCCCACTGCCGCTTCAATTCCCCCAGCGGCCGGTGTTCCACAATCGCTTTCCTGACCCGATCCGTGCCGCAAAGCCGGTCAAAATGGTTTTCGTGCCAGGCAAACCGGTCTGGGTACAATCGATACAAGGCATCGACGATCAGAACTCCGCCCCAGCAGGGGTCTATTTTATTTCGGTCGGTCACAAGAATTCGTGCGCCAAAACATTTTTCATCCTTGAACTTGGACGAAGCCGGCGTGAACACCGCCGCCTCGAATTTCAATCCGGCCAGATTCAGGTTATTCAATGCTGCCGTTAATCTCTCCACATCAATCCAGGGTGCACCGAATTGCAGAAATGGGGCATCCGTTCCCCGGCCTTCCGATACATTGGTTCCTTCCAGCAGACACATCCCCGGATAGACCGCCGCTGTCTGCAGGTCCGGTATGTTCGGGGAAGGTTTGATAAACGCCAGTCCCGTTTGATCGTACCAGCAGGAACGTTTATAGCCGCTCACCGGTATTACCAGCAGATCTGCCCGCACGGAACCTGCCAGCCATCCCTGCCCGTTAAACATCTTTGCCAGCTCACCGGCCGTCATGCCATGCCGGGTGGCAATCGGGTACAAACCGACAAAGGTGGCAAAGGCCGGGTCCAAAACATTCCCCTGCACCTGCCGGCCCCCAATCGGATTGGGCCGGTCCAGCACCACAAACGGGATGCCTTTTTCCGCCGCCGCCTCCATCGCCAGGGCCATCGTGGAAATATAGGTATAAAAACGGGCGCCGATATCCTGCATATCAAAGACCAGAACATCCACCTCTTTCAGCATTTCCTCCGTCGGTTTGCGGTTCTCTCCATACAGGCTGTAGATGGGGATTCCGTAACTCGACAGTTCCTGATCCTGCACCTTTTCCCCTGCCTGGGCCAGGCCCGCCACCCCATGCTCCGGTCCAAACAAAGCCGCAACCTGAACCCCCTCCATTTCCCGAAAGACCTCGACGATAAATTCCCCATCCCGGTTGTACCCGGTGTGATTGGTAATAATCCCCACCCGCCGGTTGGCAAAAACCGGCGACCAGCCCTCCACCCGGTCCAACCCCGTCCGCACCTCTTTTTTACAGCCTTCGAGGGCCAGACAAATCAACAACAGGATCCCCAGCCGGAATTTCATAACTGTACTCCCTGCGAAAGTTTTCCGTCTCCCATCTCTAATCTACCAGGATCATCCCATAAT
This sequence comes from Planctomycetota bacterium, assembly GCA_022705365.1. Lineage (GTDB taxonomy): Bacteria > Planctomycetota > Phycisphaerae > Sedimentisphaerales > SM23-30 > JAKJEP01. Next base: position 2,326 of record JAKJEP010000019.1, read on the forward strand.
AATTGGGGCATTGCCGCCGCGTTCGAATCACCTCAATGGGAAAACCGGCCTGCCTTACGGTAGAGAAGACATCGATCCCGCAGGCCTCCATGGCAGGTCTGGCTTGTTCCGGGTGGCGGCATTCTTTGGCCTTGAGATTACACTGGCGGCAGAAATAACAGGGGCCGGCGCCCAGCCCGAAGGCCTTCCAGGCACCGCGCAGAAAGATCGTCCGCTCCAGGTCGGCCACGGCCGCTTTGATATCCGTTTCAGTATCAAAGTGGATGAGGACCGCTCGCTTATACGAATCCAGAACCGCCCGCATCTGTTCGGGCGTCGGGCTGAAGGGCGGACAAACCAGGCTTTGACCATAACCGCCGCAGCCGAACTGGCATTTCAATCGCACCCAGGGAGCCGTGATCACTTTTGAGGGGGAAAGTACGGTAGCGGCTTGCAAACCGGGTGCTTGCCGAACCAGATCCAGCAACTCTCGATGGGACAGTACGGTCTGTTTTGCTGATTTTTGGGTTTTGTCAGTCATAATCCATAGCCGGAAACCGGCGTTCCATGCGCGTTGCACCCATATTGCCGCAACGAACCGGCATATATGCACTCGCGCGCATTATACCTTCATCCAGGGTATTAGCAACCTTTTGATACAAAAAATCATCGGCTGCGGCGGCGTGCAAAAAATAGCCTTACCGGCTGGGGAAGGTCGGCCGGAAGGGGGGGTGGGATATTTTATGACTTGACTTGAGCCGGGGATGTGGTATGGATGGTATATCCAAATTAAGGAGCTATTCGTATGATCCAAAAACCAAAACCATCCAAAACCGAGCCGGTATCCGTACAGGGCGGGGAAGATGTCCGTACGGGCCTGAGCAGCCAGGCTTTACAGCAGGCCTTTTGTGAACATCTTTTTTATCTTCAGGGGCGGCATCCCCGGACGGCCGCGCGCAATGACGTGTATCTGGCGGCGGCGTATGCGGTGCGGGATCGCATGTTTCAGCGGAGTGTGGGAACGGTGCAGGCCCTGCTGAATAATCCGAAAGTGAAACTGACCGCGTATTTATCGGCGGAGTATCTGATGGGGCCGCAGTTAGGTGTCAATCTGATCAATCTGGGTATCTTTGAGGCGATGCGCGAGGCCCTGGCCAACGAGGGATTTGATCTGGAGGATGTGCTGGAGCAGGAGGAAGAGCCGGGGCTGGGCAACGGTGGTTTGGGGCGGCTGGCGGCATGTTATCTGGATTCGCTGGCGACGATTGAGGCCCCGGCGCTGGGGTACGGGATTCGCTATGAGTTCGGGATTTTCGACCAGGAAATCCGGGATGGCTGGCAGGTGGAAATCACCGACAAATGGCTTCGCTGGGGCAACCCGTGGGAAATCGCCCGGCCGGAACTGGCGGTGGAAGTTCCCTTCGGCGGGCGGACGGAAAGCTGGCGGGATGACCAGGGACGGTACCGGATACGCTGGATTCCGGCGTATGTGGTGAAAGCGGTACCGCATGATACGCCGATTCTGGGCTACCGGGTCAATAACTGCAATAACCTGCGGCTCTGGCGGGCGGAAGCGGTGGAGTCCTTTGATTTTGCCGCGTTCAATGTCGGGAATTATTTCCAGGCGGTGGAAGAAAAAATCAAGTCCGAAAATATCAGTAAGGTGCTGTATCCCAATGACCAGTCGCCGCAGGGCAAGACGCTGCGGCTCCAGCAGCAGTTTTTCTTTGTCTCCAGTGCCTTGCAGGACATGTTCCGCATTCATATGCGCTATGGCGGCCGGCCGGAGAATTTTTATAATCACTGGGCGGTGCAGTTGAATGATACGCACCCGGCGGTGGCGGTGGTGGAACTGATGCGGCTGCTGGTGGACGTGCACGGTCTGGAGTGGGAGACAGCGTGGGATGTGACGGTGCGGACCATGGGATACACAAATCATACACTGATGCCGGAGGCGCTGGAGAAATGGCCTGTCGGCCTGTTCGGCTGGCTGCTGCCCCGGCATCTGGAAATCATCTACGAGATCAACCGGCGGCTGCTGGAGGAGGTCCGGCGGCGGTATCCGGGGGACGAGGGGCGCGTCGCCCGCATGTCGCTGATTGACGAAAAGGGGGAGCGTTTCGTCCGGATGGCCAATCTGGCCTGCGCCGGCAGTCACGCTATCAATGGGGTGGCCGCCCTGCATACCGAGCTGCTCCAGCGGGAGGTGCTGCCCGACTGGGTGGCGATGTACCCTCAGCGGTTTTACAATATTACCAACGGTGTTTCGCCCCGGCGGTTTCTGCTGCGGAGCAATCCGCAGTTGTCGGCTTTGATTACCGAAAAAATAGGAGATACCTGGCCGCGGCAACTGGATAAATTGCGGCATCTGGAAGCGCTGGCGGAGGATTCCGGGTTTCAGCAGCGCTGGCAGGAGGCAAAACGGGAAAACAAGCGGCGTCTGACCCGGCTGATTCAGGAGCGAACGGGGATTGAGGTGGCGCCGGACTCGCTTTTTGATATTCAGGTCAAGCGGATCCACGAATACAAGCGCCAGCATTTGAATCTTCTGCATATTTTGACGCTCTACCTGCGTTTGAAGCAAAATCCGGATATGGATATCCCGGCCCGCACCTTTCTCTTCGGGGGCAAGGCGGCCCCGGCCTATCAGACCGCCAAGCTCATGATCAAACTGATTACCTCTGCCGGGGAGCTCATCAACCGCGATCCGGAGGTCGGCGGCCGGCTCAAGGTGGTATTTTTCCCCGACTTCAATGTAAAAAATGCCCAGTCCATTTATCCGGCGGCGGATCTATCCGAGCAGATTTCCACGGCGGGTATGGAAGCCAGCGGAACCGGCAATATGAAATTCGCGCTCAATGGCGCCCTGACCATCGGAACGCTGGATGGCGCGAATATCGAAATCCGCCAGGCGGTCGGGGCGGAAAATTTTTTCCTGTTTGGCCTGAAGGCCGAACAAGTCCGGGAAATCCGGCAGCGAGGCTATCAGCCGCGGGCCATCTACGAACAGAACACCGAGCTGCGCGGCGTTATCGACCTGATTGCCTCCGGGGCGCTGTCCAAAGGCGATGGCAATCTCTTCCGTCCGCTGGTGGAAAACCTGCTGGGGCCGGATCCGTTTATGCTTTTGGCGGATTATCCCGATTACATCGCCTGCCAGGAACAGGTCAGCAAACTCTGGGGCCGGCCGGCGGCGTGGAATCGCATGTCGATTCTCAATGTGGCGCGGATGGGATACTTTTCTTCCGACCGTTCCATCCGGGAATATTGCGAAAAAATCTGGCAGGTCAAACCGGTCCCCGTCAACGATGTGTGAGATGTAACCAGTGGATTTATAAAACAGGAGTTTGCAGACCATGGAAATTACGACCCTGGGCGAGTGCTGTTTTCCCTCGCCGAAAAAAAACTTTGTCCATGACCAAGACCGGATGCCGGAACTGGTGGTATTCAGGCAGGGAGTTGCCCCGGAGACGGGTAATCTGTTCGAGCTGGCGGGGCCGCGGGAGAGGCTGTTCTTTGAGCCGGGCCGGACGCGGGCCGGGATTGTCACCTGCGGGGGGCTTTGTCCCGGGCTTAACAACGTCATCCGTTCGCTGTTCCTGGAGCTGCATTACGGATATGGAGTTCCCGAAGTTATCGGTTTTCGCGGCGGCTATCAGGGGCTGGATCCCAGATGTGGGCAAGAACCGTGGATTCTTACTCAGCAGATGGTGGACAAAATTCACAAAGAGGGCGGCACGATATTGGGGACTTCGCGGGGACCGGTGGATATGGATATAGCGGTGGAAAATCTCATCCGCCGCAAGGTGGATATCCTTTTCTGCATCGGGGGCGACGGAACCCAGCGCGGGGCTTATGCCCTGTATGAAACGGCCAAAAAACACGGATATCCTCTGTCGGTGGTGGGAGTGCCCAAAACTATCGACAATGATGTGCAATACGTCATGCGCACCTTCGGCTATCTGACGGCACTGGACGAATCGCGCCGGGTCATTGATGCCGCCCATACCGAGGCCCATAGCCGGTTGAACGGCATCAGCCTGGTCAAGCTTATGGGGCGTAACGCCGGATTTATCGCCGCGGGGGCAACCATTGCCAGCCAGGACGTAAATTTTACCCTCGTTCCCGAATTGCCTTTCCAGCTGGAGGGTCCCGGCGGATTTCTGGCGGCCCTGAAGAAGAGGATTTTAGCCCGCAGCCATGCAGTCATCGTGGTGGCCGAAGGCGCCGGACAAGACCTGATACCGGGCGAATCCGGGGTGAAAGATGCCTCCGGCCACACGCGGCTTAAGGAAATCGGTTTGTTTCTGCGCGAAAAAATGGAGGCTTTTTTCAAGGCGGAGGCGATTCCTGTCACCATTCGCTACTTCGATCCCAGCTATCAATTGTGCAGTATGCCGGCCAACTGTGAGGATGCGATTATGTGCGATCAGTATGCGCGGCAGGCGGTACATGCCGCTATGGGGGGCAAGACGGGACTGGTCATCGGGATGATCCACGGCACCTTTATTCATGTCCCTTCCGGTCTGATCGTAACCGCTAAAAAGCGGCTGGATCTGGATGGTTTGATCTGGCAGGCGGTTCTGGCGGCAACGGGCCAGCCGGCACGATTCGGGATTATATAAAATATGACAGCCATAAATGGAAAAAGCGAAGGCCGGCCGGAGTGGAAAGGGCCGGCAGAGCGCCGGCGGGCAAGAGAGGAACTGCAGAGAAGCACGTACCGGTATCTGGTGGGGAAGGTCCGCAGGCAGGTCCTGGTGCGGGTGGGAATTACCGCGGTGGTCCTGGCGGTACTGTTTGGGGCGTTAGCCCTGGTGTATCTGAGGCGGGAGCTGAATGAAAGTATTGTGCGGCACGGGAAAGGACAGTTGGCGCCCCTGCGCGAACAAATCCAAAGGTTGATGGAAAAAGACGAGACGGTCGATGCGGAGGAATGGCAAAGAGAGCTGGGGGCCGGGCAGGGCCGGGCAGCGGAGTATCCGGACGGCCGTTTTGTGTATGCGGCGGTGTACGCCGTGCGGCTAAATCAAAGCCCGCAGCGGTTTCCGCCGGCGGGGAAGGTGTGGTCCAGGCGGATAGCGGGAAAAGAACCGGTTTGCATCCAGTTGGTGGTCGAGATTACCGATGCGGCAGGGCAGGGCATCGGATATATGGAGGGGGTGTATGAGGTGAATCCGCAGGTAACCGCGGTGGGCCGGCGAATGATTTGGCGTTCGGTGCTGGCGGTACATGGAATCGTACTGCTGACCAGTATGATTTTATACCCGCTGATCCTGCACCAGATCCGGCGCCTGACGGGGGCGGTGGTCCGGCTGCTGCGGTCGTACTTCGAGATGCTGACCGTACTGAGCGGCACCATCGCCAAGCGTGACAATGATACCAGTGAACACAATTTTCGGGTAACGATTATGGCCGTCCGGCTGGCCGAGGCGGTCGGTATAGACCCCGCCGGAATCCGGGGGCTGTTCAAGGGAGCACTCATTCACGAAATCGGCAAGATCGGCGAGCAGGATGCCATTCTGCGAAAGCAGGGTTCGCTGACGGAAACGGAGCGTACCGAAATGCAGAAGCACGTGATCCATGGCGCGGAGATCGTCCAGGGATCGCAATGGCTGGGGGACGGGGCGGATGTAGTGCGGTTTCATCATGAGAAATTTGACGGCAGCGGTTATCCGGAAGGGCGGTCCGGGGAAACGATTCCGCGGGCAGCGCGGATCTTCTGCATCGCGGATGTGTTTGATGCACTGATTGCCTGGCGTCCGTATAAGGAGCCGCTTTCTCTGGAAGAAACGCTGACGATTTTGCGCCAAGGACGGGGAACCCATTTCGATCCGGAACTGCTGGATCCATTTCTGGAAATGGCGCCGGCATTGTACCATGACTTTCAGCAGGCTTCCGCCACGCACCTGGATAAGGCGGAAATCGAAAGCCAACTGGTGCGGATTGCCTGCCGGTATTTTGTGTCGCCGGATGAGGCGATGTCTTTTTGATTGGATTCTGGCGGGCCTGAGTGTAGGGGAAGGAAAATAAAGGGGTCAGATTTTATTTGGGCCTGAATAAATATTTGGGACGATATTTAAATTGGCAATACGCTTTTCTTCCGGTAAATAATTCGTACGATTACGTCGGCAGGCCATTATGTTGCTCAAACTTCCCTGGCTGCGAACCTGCTCCATGCAGGGACACATTTTGTTGTGGACACACGGCTATATAAAGAGATGGAAGGTGTAAGCAATTTAATTTATGGTAATTTGTTGCAGTCAATTTTGTGACGAAGAATGGATTCAGTCATTGTGAAGCTGCCGCAGACGGGCGCTCAGGCGGAGCATAAGCTGGATGCGTTCGATTTCGTTGAGCCAGTCCTGGAGGGTGGCCTGGAGTTCCTGCTCGTCGGGCAGGAACAGGCCGGTGGAGCAGGCCGGGCCAAGCTGCTGGCGGGCGACGGCGCGATAGCGGGTGAGGCTGCGGTCGCCATAAAGGCCGCAAAAGGCGAAATCCTCCGCCAGAAAGAGGACCGTGGGGACCCGATGGCCGGCGTTGATGGCGATGCTGTCGCGCAGCTCGGGAACAGCATCTCGGTCAAGGAAGCGGAGGCTGAGGTTGGGGGAGGCTTCGGCCATGCGGGCCAGCAGCGGACACTGCTGCACGCAGTCGCCGCACCAGAGGCCGCTGACTACCAGGATGTTCATCTGGCGGACAAAGGATTGGAGCAGTTCCGTTTGCAGCGGCGTGAGGGAGGCCGCCTGATACACTTGGGTCCACCGCTGTTTTTGTTCGGGGGTGCCCGTATTCAGATAATCGCTATAGGGAAGGGCCTTTTCCAGAAATACACTTTTGAGAAATTCCGGATTGAGCATAGTAAGATCTCCAGTAATCAATTGAACTTACGATGGGTTCGAATCACGATGCTCTGGGAGTGATGGTGTGCTGACCGGTGCGAGGACCGGCTCTGCGGCAGCAGATGGAGGGGCAGAGGGTCTGGTTTTGAGGACCAGATACACCATAAAACCGATGACTAGCAGGCCCGCCACCAGCAGGACGGCAAAGATTATCATCGGCAGTATCTGCGGCTGCACGGTCCAGTCGCGGTAGATATCGAAACCGCCGGCTACCTCGCGGGCCAGATAGTCGCTGCGAAGCTGCTGGCGAGCCATGAGCATCCCGATCATGCCGAAAACCGGCAGCAGAGTGCTGAGGACCAGCCATTTGGTTTCCTGCGGTTTGAGGATGCCGTTGACAGCGGTAAAAAGATTGAGCACGACAAAGAGCAGGGCGATCATCCAGGCAACGCCGGCGGGGGTGGAGAAGCTGGCCAGATGCCGGAGCATATCGGCCGGAATACTGATGCGGGGCAGGAGGATATAATTTTCTGCGTCGTGGACATGAAGATGGCGGAGTCCCCGCTGGAATTCCAGCCAGTGTTCCGGCTGAATGGCCAGCACCGCGTTGTTGGTGAAGATATAGACGATGGACACAAACATCAGCGGGACCAGGAGGATGAAAAGAACACCCCATCTTTGGTGCCAGGTAAGTTTAGCCAGATAGACGGCAACAAATCCCAGCAGCAGGAAGGCCAGGCTGGCCATCCAGAACCAGGCGATGAAGATATTGGCGGTGTAAAAGTAATGGCCATAGAGGACCTGAATAAACAACAGGGGGGCGATACCGAGGGTAATGGCCAGGGAAACGGATACCGGCATGGTTTTCAGAATGCGGGAATCAAGCTGCCGGTCCAGATCCGTGGGAGTTTTATAACGAAGGCGGCGGACACACAGAAAAATCGTACAGCCCAGAATCACGCCGACCATCAGCAGATGCAGCCAGAAGGTGAAGGTCGAAAGAGCCATCAGCAGCCAGGGCCAGGCCGGCAGAAAAAACGAGGAATAGTCAGGAATCGGCACCGGGTTCATGGCTGGTCCTCCGTTTCTTCGGGTTGGTTGGGTTGGTCGGGACTGGTTTCGGTATCCGGCCGGACCGGCTGGGCGGTATCGAGAGTATGGCAGCCGCTGCCGAGACACGAGGGGCTGGTTTTTTTATCGGGATCGTTCAGGGCGTGCATAAAGGCCGCCAGGTCTTCGCGATCTCGCTGGTTGCCCACAAAGGGCGGCATGAAGGCCTTGACTTTATCCAGTTCCCGCAGGGCATTGACCAGCATTTTCGGCGTCCATTGATAGACCAGCGGCCGGATGCCGTTATAGCCGTCGATGCAGTGGCAACGGAGACACTGGGCGTCATAGATCCAGCGGCCGCGAACCGTATCCTTGACTTTTTCCAGGGCCGCAGGGTTATAGGTGAGAAAATCCTCATCGGTAAAGGGAACCTCGCCAGCGTCCTGCGGCCGGATGGACCAGCGGGTGGAACGCAGGATGCTGGTATCAAATTTTTTCCCGGGTTTCTGCAGGGAAGCGACCTGGGATTTCAGCAGGCCGTTGCTGTACATATGGTCCCAGATCAGGTAGGGTTTTCGCATCCCTTCGCGGACGAATTCGCTGCTGCCGGTGGCAATCAGGGCGATAAAGAGCAGCAGGAGGGCGGTTTCCAGGTTGACGCTGCGCTTGCGGATCAGAATGGCCAGATAGCTGAAAAAACCGATCAGTGTGGAAGCCGCCAGGCTGAAGGCAAACAGCAGGGTCATGGCGATGGCGCCGCCTTTAATGTAAAAGACGGATTCCTCCGGCGAAGCGGCGAAGAACCAGCCGGCGGCCGGGATCATCAGAATCAGCGGCAGCAGAAATTTTCCCGCGTGCCGGACCACCAGGTCGCGCTGCTGGGGAGAATACCGCCGCGAGGCGTTGACCAGGACCATGATGATCAGGGCCACGATGGCCAGGCTGGAGATGGTCCGCAGCAGCAGGGAAGGCCAGTAGGTGGGATTAAACAGGCCCGCCCAGAAATCGAACTGCATCGGCCGGACGGAACTGTCCAGCGAGGTGCCGGGGCTGAGCATGAAGGTGACAATGCCGTTGATGAAAACCAGGGTGAACAGGGCCGCCAGGACATAGATCCAGCCGACCAGGCAATGGGCCGCGGGCGAGAGCCGGTCCCAGGTGTAATAGTAGATATAGGCCGCTGCCAGTTCGACCAGGAAGAAAATCCACTCGATGGCCCAGGCCCAGAGAAAAAGGTGAATCAGCAAACCGGTGGCGTCGGGACTGACCAGGGAGATACTGAACCAGATACCCACACCGGTAACCGCTCCGCCGATAAAAGCCAGGATAATCAGCAGGCGGCTGTGATCCCGGAGAAACTGCCGCAGTACCGGCTCATTCCGGCGGAGGGCAAATGTTTCGGTCAGGGCGTTGACAATACCTGCCCCAATGGCAAAGTGGGCGATAAAAACGTGGATGATAGCGACAACGGCGATGACCATCGAGCCGCCCAGATACGGAACATTCCAAACCGGGTAATCCATACGATACACCGCACCAAAAAATCTAGCAATTCAAGACAACTATAAATCGTCGAAGAACAACCACAGCACGCTAAACAGAAATTATAGGGCGGACCTCCAGGAAATGCAACCGACAGCGGGAAATTTTTATCCGAAAAGTGTATGCCCCGGTAACGCCGTCGTAAAACCGGGCGGCAGACTGATTAAGTCGGGTCATTAAATTGCCGAAATGCTTACGTAGCCTTACTGGTGCGTAGAGACCTTTCCCGCAGAGGAATAAACAGGAAAAGATGAAAACAAACCAGATGATTTTAACAGCGTCGGGGATCGGAATGATGTTTTTAGTACTGGCAGGGGGGTTCGGCTGCAGTAAGTCGATTCAAACCTACCAGGGGCAGGCCAGGGCACTGCCGGAGGTAGCCGTGCTGCGCACCTCGGAGGAAACGTGTCCGATAACCCGGATTGACGGGGTGACGGTGGGGGAAGAATATGAGGCGGGGACCGAGTACCATCTTTTACCGGGTGAACATACGATTCAGATTGTCAATACGATCGGAGACTGTGATACCTACTGCCGGATCGAATTTGCGGATTTACAATATGATTTTCAAACGGGGCAGGTGTACGCGATTCTCCCGAGCGAGCCGGTCGAGGCGGCAGCAGAGTCGGAAAGTCAGTCCTGGACGCCGCGAATCAATGGGCAGGGCCTGGCGCTGGGATTCGGGGGGGATTTCGGAAAAGATTTCCAGAAGGAAGAGAGTGAGGAAGCGGCGTTTCGGGTGGTGTCTGAGGGAGACGTGGTGTCTTTCGCGGCGGCTCATCCCGATTATTTTATCGATTCGCCGGTGTGGAAGAAACTGCGGAACCAGAACGGGCTGCGTCCCCCTCTTTTTGAGGGGATCAAACTGCAGATGGTGGCATGGGGTATCCTGAAAGCGGACCAGACCGCAGTGCCGGAACCAGCCGCAGAGCCGGAGCCGACCATGGTGGCGGAAACCAAACCGGTCGAAGCATTTTGATCAGGTTTTGTGCCTTACAATGCCTCTTCAGCAGGGTGCAATGAATCCGGATTATTCCACTTTTCCTGGTCCGACCGTTTCATCCAGCACCTGGCGATATTTTTCCATGTCGTAGCTGAGAACCCAACGGGTCTTTTCCTGTCCGTCCACGAAAAGAATGACGGTGGGAAAGTAGGAGATGTCATAGCGTTCTTTGAGATCCGGGGCTTTGACTGCAAAATACGCCTCCATCAGTTTGAATCGGGTGAATGTTACCCGGCCCTGATATTCCTCCGCCAGCTTAACCAGTTTCGGCTCCAGAATCACACAGGTGGGGCATCCGTCTTTATAGAAGTCCACCAGGACCGGCTGTTTCGATTGTATGAGCAGCCTGTCAAAGTCGTTCTGGTCTTTGATTTGATTGAGGTTCTGGCTGGAACATCCGCCCAGCCACAGGGAGAAGAAAACCGCCGCCAGCAAGACTGTCCGGCCTGTGGTGTGCCTGGAGGAGCGTGCCGCACGAAAGAGTTTTATTTTTTCATTCTGGAGTTTGATGAGACAGGCATTTTGAGCAACGATCATTTTATTCTCCTATTTTTTATTGTCCGGTGTTTTCAAACAAGGGAACCAATCAGGGATTACAGGCTTGCTGCCTTTGTGTCTTACGGCAACAAGGGCTTTACCTCATAAACTTTACTTCGGTTCCGCATTATATCTGGAAAATGTAACGGCACAGGTTTATGCATGCAAGATATTTTATGGCCAGTTTTTGAATGGGAAAATGGTAATACTGCAAATCTTTCTTACTTGGGCGGCTGTGGGAAGCGGCCGAAAGGCAGTTATCGGACTAAGCCATTGTCCGATAGGTAGTTAGGAGAGGTTTGATTTCCGACGTACTCTCTTTTACTTTTGCTGGCTGCCTCTGTGATTCAGTTCCCAGCATCTGCCGTGCCGGAAAACTGTAAATCCCTTTCTGCCGGTTTAATCGCTACGGTTTACCAGAAAAAAGCGGAATCTGTTCAGCTAAAAAGGTCCTGATAGTGGTTTTGCGGGTAATTACATGCTATATTTGAGGTGAACCAGGACAGGGTAAGAACGGAATAGCGAGGTAGCCGATGAAGCGAAGCAGACGATGGGGATTGCTCAAGATGGTACTGGCGTTTTTCGCCGGGGTCTTGACGACGCTGTACTTTCTGGTGCCGGGCAAAACCGGGCCGACGCTGCTGGTGAACGGGGACCGGCAGGTCCAGATCGGCCAGTTGGGGCAGGCCGGTGATAAGGTCGAGGAGTTGAGCGACCGGGCGCTGGCCTACGCCTATCAAGCGAAAGATTACCTACAGGAGAGAATGAAGAATAAATAACAACCGCCGCAGGAATTTCCGTCCGCATGGCTGACGTATCCAATCCCGACCCACCTCTGGCAGGTGGGTTTTTTGTTTTCGGTTCTTGACAGGCGGAGATAAAGGGGCTAGGGTACTAGTTCAGTGTAGGAACTTAATCATGACAGGCGGACGCGGTCAACAGACACGGGATGATATTTTGCGAGCGGGGGCGCGGCTCTTTGCGCTGCATGGGTATTATCATACCAGTATGAAAGAGATTCTGGAGGCGGTGGCGATGAGCAAGGGCGCATTTTACCATTATTTCAAGAGCAAGGAGGATTTTGCCCTGGCCGTGGTGGCCAGGATGCGGGCGGAGTATGAGCAGGTCATTCAGGCAGCCGGTCAGGTTCCGGCGGGACAGCGGATCGGAGCGGTGCTGGACCGGTTTGTGGAACTGAACGAGTCGGGCCAGTGGTATAATGGCCTGCTGCTTGCCCGGCTGATTCAGGAATCGCACCAGGGGGAAGGGGAATTGGCAAAAGAGGTTCTGGAACTAATTCGCTGGCTGAGGGATTATTGGAAAGAATTATTGGTCGAGGGGCAATCCGCCGGAATGGTGCGAACGGAACTGGAAGCGGAAGTTTGTGCAGAACTGCTAACGTCGGTATGGCTGGGAGCCATTCCCTGCCGCGAGCTGGAGGATGGTTTTATTCATCTCCGTCAGATAGCGGATCAGATAAAAAAACTGATGATGATTCAGGCCGAGGGAAATCAAATATCTCAGGAGTGAGGATGGCAGCAGGAAGCAGGTTTCTTGTGGAATTTGCGGCGCAGGTCCACAAACGAGAGGCCAGCCAGCAGCGCTAGCAGAATGATCGCGGCGGCAAGGGAGAGAATATCCATTTGATGGTGGGTATGCAGCGGGGCCTGATGGGCGATGATCGGGAGTTTGTCAAAAAGTAGTCCCAGTGCGATACTCAAACCCGCCACCGTAGCTAGATAAATACCAAGAACTTTTTTGCCAAAGCTGTGATAAATGGCCCCCATGGTGGCCACATTGGTGGTGGGGCCGGCCATCAGCAGGACCAGGGCGGAGCCGGGCGACATCCCGGCGGTGACCAGGGCGGCTGCCAGCGGAATGGAGGCGGTGGTGCAGATATATAAAGGCAGAGATATGGCCAGCATCAGGAACATTCCCGAAAGACCCTGCGTCAGAGGGATCTCCTGCAGGCGGTTTTGGGGGATAAAAACGGTAATCAGGGCCGAGACCAGAATCCCGATGATTAACCATTTATAGAAATCCCGCAGCAGTTCGATAAAGCCAAATTGGAAAATGGTTTTCCAGGATCGTTTATCGTGCTGGGTACAGCAGGAATTATTCTTCAAAACAGGTGCGGCGGCGGGAGGATCGCCGGCATCAAACAGATTAACCAGCAATCCGCCGAAGAGACCGCTGAACAGGGTGCTGAAAACCGTAAAAATCGCGAAGGGCCAGCCTAAAAAAGCGGCGGTTATCAGCACGCAATCCACGCCGGTCTGCGGGGTGCTGATCAGAAATCCGATAGCCGCGCCGTTGGAAGCGCCGTCTTTCTTCAGCCCGATGGCGGCGGGAATCACCCCGCAGGAACATAGGGGCATTGGCAAGCCCATGCTGGCCGCCTTGAAGACATTGATGAATTTTTTCCCGCCCAGATGCCGGTGGATGAAACCCGCCGGCAGAAAAACATGCAGAATGCCAGCAATCAGCAGCCCCACCAACAGCCAGGGCGCCAGTTCCAGCAGGATCTGCCAGGCTGCCTGAAGCATGTTGATTGCGATTTGGCTAAGGCTCATGATTTGTTTCCTTTTCCTATTCCACAGGCAGGAAATTCAAGTTTCCCTATCATCCTGTTATTTCAATCTTTATGTTAAATAATAGGATGCGGCAAAAGGAAAGTCAACCATTTTACTAGGAATTCTCACTGACGCTGTTTTTCAGCCGGATGGTCACGAATTATCCGGATCAGGTAAAGCATTGGTAATACGGGAAGTAAGGACAATTTTTTGCCCTGCCTTTATTCCCAGCCGCCCAGCGGTTCCGGCCGGCAGTTCCAGAACATATTTTACCGGGATTTCACAGGGATAGTACACCAGCGGTTTGCCGGGTTCAGGCACTTTCATGGTGGAAATCCGGGCGATTTCTCCATCGGCTTTGATGAACAGGATATCCAGGTCGATGAGGCAGTTTTTCATATAGAATGAACGCGGTTTTTCACGATCAAAGAGAAATAACATGCCCGCATTGGCTGGCAGAGACTCCCGGAACATCAAACCTCGCAGGCGGGTATGCTGCTGAAAGGCCAGCTCCACCGTGAAAACCTCCCCTCCGATAGTCAGCCTTTCCACCGGGAGCGAGACGGCAGAAGAAAATGGGTCTGCAGGAGATGCAGCATTGCTTTTGGGTTTTTCGTCGCAGGAGGAGATCATCGTAACCACCCATACCAGACTTATTGGAATCAGCAATTTTTTCCTCATTTATATAGTCCATTCGGCATCCTGCGGTTTTTGGAATTGCAGCAGGATATTTTTTAACCGTTCCATTGGCAGCCCCACCACATTGGATTCACTGCCCTCCATCGATTGAAGAAATTTATCACCGCCTTCCTGCAAAGCATAGGCCCCTGCCTTGTCTCGCCAGGCGCCGCTGCGAAGGTAGTCCTCCAGCTCGTCCGGATTCATGGGCCGCATGATAAGGCTGGTCGTTTCGTGGGTAATTATTCGCCTATTCTGGTCCAGAGACAATACCGTTAAACCGGTAATCACCTCACTGCGGCCGGCAAAAAGAGTGGAGAGGATACGCCTGGCATCTTGTTCATCCCTGGCCTTACCGATGATCCGATCCTCATGTACCACCACCGTGTCAGCCCCGATGATTACGGTTTCCGGATGAAGCTGGCCTACGGAACGGGCCTTGAAATAGGCCAGGGCCTCTGCCCAGGCTGCCGCGGCAAAAGTCCAGCGGGGGGGGCCGGCCGGTTCCGTGTAAGGAGGTATTACTACCTCAAAATCATATCCAGCCGTGCGCAGCAGTTCCGCCCGCCGGGGGGAGCCGGAGGCCAGTATCAATTTTTGCCTGAATAGTTTGGACATACTCCATGATTTTATCAATCCATGTGCATAAAAGCACGCCCGAAACTCTTTAGGGATAGTTGGATTACAGGATGGCTGGCAGTACAAAACCAGGGTGCGGAAAATATAGTTAAATTATTATAGTATAGAATGTTATAAATTCCCGGCAGGGAATGGTAATTCATATGACAGATACGTAATGATTATCTTGAGTGGATCTTGAATGGTAATTCTATTGACAATAATCGGACCGCGGAGTATGTATAGTAGCAGTAATGTCAGACGGGCGATTAGCTCAGCTGGTTAGAGCGCACGGATCACACCCGTGAGGTCACAGGTTCGAATCCTGTATCGCCCAGTTTTCCCCTAAAATTAACGGGGTCAGTTTTTCGCCTGAAAAAGCAGCTATCTGGCCTTCAATGGCCTCAAAATGGCCTTTTCCTATCATTTCAGCATTTCGGGAATTGTTCGGAATTGTTCGGTTATTTTCGGGACGGTTGGCAGAATTTTGGCAGTTTTTGGGCAGTAAATTTTGGGCTATTTCCCTGTCATCAGTCCCCGTTTTTACCGCTTCGGCCTGCTGAATCTGGAAATCAGGCAGGCTTTCAATGGTTTCCCGCTGTTGTCCGGCGTACAGGTGGGAATATTTTTGAAGGGTTAATTCTGCCGTAGTGTGTCGCATGATGGTTTGAACCGTCTTTATGTTCGCCCCGGTCTGGATAAGAAGTGAAGCAGTCGAGTGCCGTAAACTATGGAAATCACAATACTTACCATCAATTTCGTAGGGAATACCCGCCTTTTTCAGGTCCACCTGAATCATCAGAGAACCTTTTTTGACGGTGAAAGCCCGTGCCTGTGGGGTCTTATTCCCCAAAAAGTCCTGAATCAGGGCCGCCGTCGCTGCCCGCAAGGGTAGCGTCGCTCCCCTCCGGGCTTTTTCGTTACTGTCTTGAACAGTAACCGTACAGCGGACAAAATCGAAATCCTCTGTTTTCAGAGTGCGAATTTCGTTCAGCCGCAAGCCGGATTCCACCGCCAGCCGGTAAATTAAAGCCCGTTCCCGCCCGGATATGCTCCACCAGCTTTCCCCGGTCTCTGCTGCATGAATCAGCCGGGCTACTTCGTCCGCAGATAAAGCCCGCCGGGGGTGTACCTGGTCAGCCTGCAATACCTTGGGAGCCTTAATCAGGCGGAAATGGTTTTTCGGAAGCCGTCCGGTATCATGTAACCACTGGGCAAACTGTTTCATCAGGGCGGTATAATGCTTTTTCGTCTTGGCCGCCGTATTCAAGCCATTGATAAAGGCTATAAATCGGTCAGCGTCCAGGTCGGAAATGACATTGAATCGACAATCCGCAAAGACCCGCTTCAGCATTTTTTTCGTTTGGGCTAAATGCTGCCGGGTGGGGCGTTTAATTGCCAGGCTGTTCACAAAATCGCCTAAATGGTCTTCCAGCCGGTTTTTCCCCGCCGTCCGGGCCGCTGACAGTATCCCGATGGTTCCCAGCTTGCGGACGATCCGGGGCGGCATACAATCAATCGCCCGCTGAAGGTCCAGGGGCATAACATCGTTGTTA
>JAKJEP010000001.1:0-16015 GCA_022705365.1 Planctomycetota bacterium
GTACCTTATTTTCCTCCTGTGGTGGTGGAAACGCTCTGTATGGCCGGAATCTGGATTGGAGTTATAGTCCCGCCCTGCTGGTATTTGCCGATCCTGGCGATGCTTATGCTTCCGTTACCCTGGTCAATATCGCCCATCTGGGATTTCGAAAGGCCGACGGGCTGGAAATACCCTCCTGGTCCCGGCGGCTGCGATTATTGCTAACGCCCGGTATTCCGTACGAGGGAATCAACGAATGGGGACTGACGATTGCAGTGGCTTCGGTGCCGCAAATTGATGTCCTGGTAAAACCGGAGTTGGATACCCTGCAAAGTCTGGCGATCATTCGTCTGGTTCTGGACCGGGCGAAAAATAAACTTGATGAAAAAGTATAATGTCAATTTTACACCCGGCCCGCCGGTTCACTACCTGATAGCGGATCCCCAGGGGCATTCCTGTGTGATTGAATACAATGAAGCGGGGATCCAGGTGCTGGAAAGCAATCAGCCCTGGCAGGCGGCGACGAATTTTTATTTGTTTGATGCCGAGGATGACAAAAAGTCGCAATGTTGGCGTTACCAAAAAACAATGCAAAAGCTGGCGGAAAACCAGGGTAGGCTTACCATCCCTGAATCGTTTGATCTATTACAGGAGGTATCGCTGGGGAATACCCAGTGGTCGGTTGTGTATGATATGGCGGAAAGGGAGATTTATGTAGTCCTAGCAAAGGATTTCGGGAAGATACATAAATTCAAGTTGAATTTGAACAAAGACTGAAGTATGGACGACAGATACAAACTAGAATTGCAGCAGCTGCAGGAGCAGGGGCTGTATCGGCAGATGCGGTTGCTGGCCTCGGGGGCGGATCGCCGGGTACAAATTGACGGGCGGCCGATGGGGGTTTTCTGCTCGAATAACTATCTAGGATTGGCAAACCATCCGGATATCATCGCGGCGGTGAAGAAAGGGCTGGATGAGTGGGGTTTTGGCAGCGGCGGTTCGCGTTTGGTCTGCGGCAATATGACCCCACACCAGCGGCTGGAGGGGCGGCTGGCGGCCTGGCTGGGCAAGGAAGCCTGCCTGATCTTTCCCAGCGGTTATGCCGCCAATCACGCGATTTTAACCGCCCTGCCGGGCAAAGACGATCTGGTGGTGATTGACAAGCTGGTCCACGCCTCGATTATTGATGGAGCGCTGGCGGGGCCGGCGACGGTGAGGACCTGGCCGCACCGGCAGACGGAGAAACTGCGAAAGCTGCTGGACCGGGGCGGCTATGAGCAGGCTTTTATTGTCACGGATTCGCTGTTCAGCATGGATGGGGATTTTGCTCCGCTGGCAGAACTGGCCGAGATCAAGAAAAAATATAATGCGATGCTGGTGGTAGATGAGGCTCATGCCTTCGGCTGTATCGGTCCGGAGGGGGCGGGTTATGGTGCGGAAACGGGGCTGAGCGAGGCAGTAGATATAATGGTAGCGACTTTTTCCAAGGCTCTTGGGGGGGCCGGCGGTTTTGTTGCTGCCAGCCGGACTATTGTGGATTACCTGGTGAACAAGGCCAGAGGGTTTATTTTTACCACGGGGATTCCGGCGGTGAATTGTCTGGCGGCGGAGGCGGCTCTGGATATTATCCAACGCGAGCCGCAGCGACGCCAGCGGCTGATCGACCATGGCCGGTATCTGCGGGAGAAATGCCGGGAAAGGCTCTGGGATACCGGCGGGTCTGAAAGTTATATCGTGCCTATTATTCTTGGTACAGCGGAACGAACGGTAGATGTCAGCCGCCGGCTGTTCGAGCGGGGATTCTTCGTGCCGGCCATCCGCCCGCCCACCGTGCCCCCGGCCGGTTCCCGCCTGCGGATTTCTTTGATGAGTGAGCATACTCAGGAAGATATAGATGATTTATGTGAAAATTTACAAAACATTATCATGCCTGGAATATAAGTTACGTTTATACATTATCATGTTACTTTCAGCTATGGAAACGGATAGATTAGGATTGTACATTACTTCTTTATTGAAGAGTCTATATCTGGAATAATTCTAACAAGTAAGGCTGAGGGGACCGGGAGTATGAGACATGGCGAAAAGTGAAACGAACACGGAAAATCAGGTCAACCGCAGGGATTTGCTCAAGACGGGGCTGCTGGCGGGGGTAGGATTGGCTCTGGGCGGCGTCGGCGGTACCGGTTGTGCCTCGGCGGTCCGGAAGGCTGCGCCGCTGTTCGAACTAAAGGCGGCGCCGATGGACGTGGTGCGAGTGGGTTATGTCGGGGTAGGGGGGATGGGATCCAACCATGTCAATAATCTCTTGAAAATCGAAGGCGTCCAATTGAAGGCGGTCTGTGATATTGTTGAGGAAAAGGTAACGCGGATTCAGGATCTGGTGCAGCAGGCCGGCCAGCCGCGTCCGGCGGGTTATTCCCGCGGCGATTACGATTTTGTCCGGATGTGCGAGACGGAGGACCTGGACCTGGTCTATACCGCCACCCCGTGGGAGTGGCATGTACCGGTGTGCGTGGCAGCCATGAAAAACGGCAAGCACGCCGCCACTGAAGTACCCGCCGCCGTGAGCATCGAGGAATGCTGGCAGTTGGTGGAAACGGCGGAGAAGACCCGCCTCCATTGCGTCATGATGGAGAACTGTTGTTATGATGTAACGGAAATGATTATCCTCAATATGGTGAAGCAGGGGCTCCTGGGCGAGCTGACCAACGCCGAATGCGGTTATCTGCATGACCTGCGGGGATTGAAATTCGCCGGAGGCGGCGAGGCCCTGTGGCGCACCGCTCATGCCATCAAACGCAAAGGCGACCTCTACCCGACGCACGGTTTAGGCCCGATTGCCCAGTGCATGGATATCAACCGGGGCAACAAGTTTGATTATCTGGTGTCAATGGAATGCCAGTCGCTGGGATTAAACATCTTTGCCGCCGAGCATCTGGGGCCGGACAGCCCGCAGGCCAAACAGAAATATGCGTCGGGTGATGTCACCAGCACCCTGATCCGCACCGCCCGGGGCCAAACCATCCTCGTGGTGCACGATACCAACAGCCCGCGGCCCTACAGTCGCAAAATCATGGTTCAGGGGACTAAAGGAATTGTCCACAAATATCCCGATGAAAAAATCTATATCGAAGGTGTCAGTCCCAACGATCAATGGGAGCCGCTGTCGAATTATGCCCAAAAGTATGAGCATCCGCTGCGCAAGGCTCTGGAACAGCAATCGCAGGGAGCTGGCCATGGCGGCATGGATTTTGTCGAGGATTTCCGGCTGATCAACGCCCTGCGGAAAGGTTTGCCGACCGATATGGACGTCTATGACGCCGCCGCCTGGAGCGCGGTTTCGGAATTGAGCGAAATATCCATCAACAACCGCAGCCGTTCGGTAGAGTTTCCCGATTTTACCCGCGGCCGTTGGCAGCAAGCGCGGCCTCTCCATGTGATGGATGTCTGAAAAACAGGTTCTTGCAAACCCCAGGTAAAACATGGCCGTTCAGATAAGGTAGGTAACCAGGGCGATAAACTGCTCATCCGGGTCGGCGGTGATTTGCGCGGTACGGATTCCCTTGAAATGCAGCCATAGTCCCGGAGCCGCCGGCCGGATTTCGTTTTCAACGGTGATGGTGCCCCGGCCGCGGATGATGGTGATCGTTGCTTCCCGCCAATGCGATTCGATGGAATAGTGCTGGCCCCGATCCAGGCAGAGCAGCCCGGCCCGGAGTTTATCCTGCATCGGGAAAAAAACTTTTTGCGGCTGGTCGGAGCGAAACTGTGACTCTTTCAGCAAATCGATAAAGGTGACTGCCGTGGGTGCCGGATCATTTGCCTGGTTTTCCGAAAGGCAGCCGTCCACATCGCAGCCGGCATCCAGAGCCTGATTGACCAGTTGGTCCGCATGGGCATTGTGGCTGCGACGGACATGCTTGATGTTGACGGATTTGAAATCGTCCATCAAATTTGTAATTTCCCGGTAGATTTTCTGAAGCGAAGGATTTTTTACCCGGTATTCCCCATTGACCTGTTTGACAATCAGCTCACTATCGCAGGAAATTTCCAAATCCGTCCCGTTCAGCCGCGCTGCGTGCTGCAGTGCCAGAAGCAAACCCTGATATTCCGCGTAATTATTGGTGCCCTCCCCCAGAAAAAAACCCCTGGCCAGAAGTTTCTTTCCTTTGGCGTCAGAGATGACCACCCCGGCTGCGGCCGGCCCTGGATTGCCTCGTGATCCACCGTCCGAATGAATAATTAATTTCATATGCTGCTTATTTGTGATTGACCGGTTCTTGTTTCGGCTGCATGTCCAGTACCAGGATCCGCCCGCAGCTCGGACAGTAAATGACTTCATCCCGGGTCATCAGGGCATTGACCATTTCCAGGGGGATGGTCATGTAGCAGCCGCCGCAGGAATGATCCCCTTTTCGCCCGTTCATCTGGGAGATTTCCGCTAAGACTTCCCCGTCGTACCGCTTGGCCAGCCGTTCAAAAAAGGCCAGCTCTTTGCCCGGTACTTCTTGGGCTAGTTCCCGCCGTTTTTCGGTGAGCTGGGTGATTTCCTGATCGATTACGGTTTTCTTTTTATCCGCTTCCGCCTGAACCTGGCTAACCTTCTGGCTTTCCGTTTCAATGGTTTTTTCGATATCCCGGCAGGCCGTTTGATCTCCGTCAATCTGGTTCATCAGGGCCAGAATCTGATCCTCCAGTTTGGATTTATCCGCCTTTCGAGTATTGATCTGGGTTAAAACGGCACTGTAGTCTTTATTGGTTTTGGCGGTATTCAGCGCCAGCCGGAATTTGGCGATTTCTTCTTCGCGGGTTTTCAGTTCCAGTTCCAGTCTGCTGTAATGGAGGCGGGTAAGCTTGATTTCTTCGTGTTTGGCCAGCAGAGCGGCTTTGGATTGTTCGATGTGCTGCTTTTGATAGGCTACCGAGTTTTGAATCTTTTTGAGTTTCTGTTTTTCTTGCCTGAGGTTTCGTTCAATGACCTGTAAATTTACTAACGAACTCAAAACCGGACCCATATGTTATGTTTCCTCTTCTAAACCTACTACTACCTATCCACTTTTTAAACGAGCGATTGTCTGGCTACATCCGGATGCAAATCAAGTATGTTATAAACTGATTATGGCAAATCAGCAGGAGATTGCAAGAAATTTTATTTTCGATGAGGCGGTTGGTGAAAATACTATTATTCTGTAATTCCTGAAATGCCAGGCGTTTAAAAGCGATAAACCGGGATGGGAAAGAGAATAATTTTCCTGAATTATTTGGCGGATGGAACATGGAAAAACAATTCTTTTCTTTTCACCGCTGCCGTCTTGACCTTTTGCCGCCATCATCTTATAAATACCGGTGAATTCGAATGTTGCTTACAAAAGGTGAAACAGAGCCATGACGGAACCATTCCGGTTAACAACCCCTATGAACGAGCTGACCGTGCGGGACTTGCACGCTGCCGATAGGGTTCTGATTAGCGGGACATTGCTCACGGCCCGGGATGCCGCCCACTTGCGGTTATGTCAGTTGATTGAGCAGGGAAAAGAATTGCCTATCGACCTGGAAGGGCAGGTTATCTATTTTGTCGGCCCGACTCCCGCTCCCGTGGGCCGGGTGATCGGTTCCGCCGGCCCTACGACCAGTTCGCGGATGGACCGTTTTTCTCCCATGCTGCATGCGCGGGGACTGCGCGGGACCATCGGTAAGGGATATCGCAGCCCGGACGTGGTCGAGAGCCTGCGAAAATATGGAGCGGTCCATTTCTCCGCCCTGGGTGGGGCGGGGGCGCTGCTGAGCAAGTGTATCGTATCCTCGAAAATAGTCACTTATGAGGATTTGGGAACCGAAGCCATCCGGAAGCTGGAAGTGGTCGATTTTCCCGCAGTGGTGGCTTACGATGTCTATGGCAAGAGTGCCTATGAGCTTACAAATACAGGAAAATGAAGCGGGGGTACGGTTTTCCGTGAAAGTCGTGCCCGGCAGCAGCCGCAGCCGGATCGCGGGTCTGCTGGGAACCGCCCTCAAAATCAACATTGCCGCCGCTCCAGAAAAAGGCAAGGCCAACAAGGAGCTGGTCCATTTTCTGGCGGACCTGCTGGCGGTGTCCAAATCCGCCGTCCAGGTACTGGCCGGCACCCATGATGTGCGAAAGGAAATTCAGGTTACGGGCATCAGCAGCCAAACGTTGCGTCAAATCCTGGAGCCGTATCTGATATGATCGCCATGCAGTCGATACGCGCGTATATTGGATTAGGCAGTAATCTGGGAGACCGGGCCGCCACGATTATTCAGGCACTGACCATGTTGGATGAAATTCCGGGTATCCAGGTCGTGCAGATTTCTCAGTTGATTGAAACCAGCCCGGTAGGGGGGCCGCCGGATCAAAGCAATTATATCAATGGCGCGGCGGAACTGCGATGCTCGTTATCCGCTGAGGAACTTTTGGAGCAGTTGCTGGCCATTGAAAAGCAAATGGGCCGGGAAAGAGTTCAGCCATGGGGGCCGCGCACTCTCGATCTGGATATCCTTTTGTTCGGCAACGAAATTATCGACAAACCGCACCTCAAGGTTCCGCATCCGTTGATGCAAACCCGCAGGTTTGTGATGATTCCTTTGTCGCAGATTGCCCCGGATGTCGTTCATCCGTTGCTGGGCAGTACCATGCGGCAAATTCAATGTGCACTGGAGCAGCCATGAGCAATCTGGGTTTGGTTGCTGTTTCGGGCATTATCGGGGTTGGCAAGACCACGCTGGCCGGTCACTTGAGCCGGATTCTGAATGCCCCGCTGATATGCGAAGAATACGGCCGCAATCCCTTTCTCCCCCGGCAACTGGCGGGCGACCGGGAGGCTGCCCTGGCATCTGAAGTGTTCTTCCTGATGAGCCGCGCCAGCCAACTGGCCCGAGATACCATACACGCCAGCCCGACGGTCGTTTGTGATTACCTCTTCAATAAAAACCGGATATTCGCCCGGATGAACCTCAATGAATATCAGATGAGTATTTACGACGAGTTGGAGCGGCAGGTCGAAGCCCTCATTGCCCGTCCTGATTTAGTAGTGTATTTATACGATACTACGGAAAACTGCCTTCAGCGGATTCACCAACGCGGCAGAGATTTCGAGCGGTCAATAACCAAACCCTGGCTGGACCGGCTCCAGGGGGCGTATGAGGACCTTTTTCGGAATTGGTCTTCCTGCCCGGTTCTGAGGATCGATTGCCGCAATTACGACGTCAGAAATGAAAGTGATGTACGAAACCTATTGGGGCAGATGATCCGGGTATCTGCCTGCCATACTTCCGAGATAGATTCGATATGGAAATAACCAGCGAAATAAAAAAAACACGGGAAATAATCAAGCAGGCGAAAGCGGCGGGAAAAACCATCGGTTTGGTCCCGACGATGGGGGCCTTGCACGAAGGCCATCTTTCGCTGATCCGTATCTGCCGCCAGAAGTGCGATTTTGTAATCGTCAGTATTTTCGTCAATCCTACCCAGTTCGGCCCCGCCGAAGATCTGGCGAAGTATCCCCGCCCGTTTGAGTGGGACTGCCGACTTTGCCGTGATAATGGTGTGGACCTTGTTTTTGCGCCCGCTGCCGAAGAAATGTACCCTCAAAAGCAGATCATCTGGGTAGATGTCGAAACGCTGGGCGACCATCTTTGCGGGGCCAGCCGCCCGGGGCATTTTCGGGGAGTCTGCACGGTAGTAGCGAAACTATTCAATATTATTACTCCCGATATCGCCTGTTTCGGCCAGAAGGATGCCCAGCAGTTGGCGATCATCCGGCAAATGGTCCGCGGCCTGAATATGAACCTGGAAATCTGCCCCTGTCCAACCGTGCGGGAACCGGATGGCCTGGCCCTCAGCAGCCGCAACCAATACCTGGACTCCCAGCAGCGTCAGCAGGCCCTCTGTCTATTGCAGGCCCTGCGCCGGGCGGGGGAGATGGTTGCTGCCGGGCAAAGTGATACGCAGGCAATTATTGCCGCCATGAAAGAGATCATCGAACGTCAGCCGCAGACTCGTATTGACTATATCTCCATAGTTGACAATGATTTACTACAACCTATTTCGCGCCTCGACCGCCCAGCCCTCATCGCCCTGGCCGTCTATCTCGGCCCGACCCGCCTGATTGATAATATTATTGTGGACCCTGCCAATAAATCGTTGTAAAATAAAATGTTTGTTTTAAATATTGTTTTGCGATAAGGCTGATTTTCGAGATGCGATTAAGATTGTTAAAGGCTAAAATTCACCGTGCCACAGTGACCGATACGAATCTGGACTACACCGGCAGTATTACCATCGATCAGGATTTGATGGATGCTGCCGGGATTATTCCCTATGAGCAGGTGCTGGTTGCGAATCTGACCAACGGTACCCGCCATGAAACCTATACGGTGGCCGGGCCGCGCGGCAGCGGGGTGATTTGCGTCATGGGCGCCGCCGCCCACCTGGTGAATACCGGCGATAAGGTCATTATCATGGCCTTTGCGGATTTTAAAGCCAAAGATGCCGCCGGGCATAAGCCCAAAATCATTTTTGTGGATGAGCAAAATCGCATAATTACTAAAGAGTAATAAAAAGAGAGGGGATCGTTGTTTAGTCCGGTTTTTAATCAATTGCTTATAAACGAGCCGAATACTTAAACGTGCGCCCTGAGCTGTTTTCCATACCCTTTATCCATCTGAGCATCAAAAGCTATGGCTTTATGATGGTGCTGGGCTTTCTAGCCGCCTTGCTGCTGGCCCGCTGGCGCTGCAAAAAGCAGGGTGAGAATCCCGCTCCCATTGCCGACTTCGGCCTGATTGCCCTGCTGGCCGGGGTGATTGGCGCCCGGCTGTTCCATGTCTTTCATAACTGGTCTTATTACCGCGATTATCCCCGCGAAATCTTTGCCATCTGGTCCGGCGGTCTGGAATTTCTGGGCGGGGTGATTCTTGCCGCAGCGGCGATGGTGATTTACTTCCGACGCAAGAAACTGCCTCTGCGTACGTATCTGGATATCCTGGCTCCCTCGCTGATGCTGGGGCTGGCGTTCGGCCGCATGGGCTGTTTTCTCAACGGCTGCTGTTTTGGCGCCCCGACCACGGTTCCCTGGGCGATTACCTTCCCAGCCGTCAATACCATGACCCACAGCGGCTCCGGCTGTGCGAAGGAAACACAGTACCAGTATAGTTATCCCTACGAATACCAGCTCACTCCTGACCGGTGCCGTCATCCCGAAAATGGGCCGCTGCTGGAGTTGCCTCCCGATTATTATGAGGGATATATTGATTCCGAGGGGTATCTGGTGGATTCGGATCAGGCTGTGCCGCCAGGTAAGAACTGGTACCGTGCCCCGAAACGAATCTTGGACCTGAGTCGGCGGCAGATCGGGGAATTGCGCCAGGGGAAACATCCGATGCACCCGATTCATCCGGCGCAATTATACGCCATTGCCAATGCCCTCCTGTTGTGCCTGATTTTGAATGGGATTTACCGGTTCCGGAAATTCGACGGCTGGGTCTTTGCCTGGATGCTGATTTTATACGGCTTTACCCGTTTGGGCCTGGAATTTCTGCGGACCGACAGCCCCCTGGAATTTGACGGCCTGACCATTTCGCAAAATCTGGGGATTCTGCTGGTCTTGATCGGACTGGGGATGCACTGGTTTGGCCGAACGAAACGCTGGGGAAAGGAATCCATTCGATGATTGCGGTTACCGGTGGTGCGGGTTTTATCGGCAGTGCCGTGATCTGGGCGCTGAATCGCAAAGGCAGGAAGGATATTCTGGTGGTGGATGCCTTAACCACCGATGAACGCTGGAAAAATCTGGTCAACCTGCGTTTTGCCGATTATATCGATAAACAGGAATTCCTGGACCAGTTGGAAAAAGGCAGTCTGGATCAGTCCGTCAGCGGCATTATTCACCTGGGCGCTTGCAGCAGCACCACCGAACGGGACGCCGGCTTCCTGATGCGCAACAATCACCAATATACCCAGCATCTGGCCCGGTGGTGCCTCAATCACACGAAGCGGTTTGTCTATGCCTCCAGCGCCGCTACCTACGGCGATGGCAGGCAGGGCTTCAGTGATGACCATGCCCACTTGGAAACTCTCAGGCCCCTGAATATGTACGGCTATTCCAAACATCTCTCAGATTTGTGGGCACTGCAAAATGGCCACCTGGACAAAATTGCCGCCTTGAAATACTTCAATGTCTTCGGTCCCAACGAATATCACAAGGATGACATGCGCAGCGTCGTCCACAAAGCTTTCTGTCAGATTAACGAAACCGGCAAGGTCCGTCTTTTTAAATCCCACAAGGAAGGTTTCCAGGACGGCTGGCAGCTCCGCGATTTCATTTACGTGAAAGATGCGGTGGCGGCGACCCTGGGGATTTACGAAAATCCCAAAGCGAATGGTATTTTCAATATCGGGACCGGCCAGGCTCGCAGTTTTTACGATCTGGCCGTTACCACGTTTCATGCGATGGATCTGGAACCGTATATTGAGTACATCGATATGCCCGAAACCATCCGCGATAAATACCAGTATTTTACCCAGGCCGAAACCGCCAAACTGAAAATCCTCGGCCTGGATAAAATGCATTCGCTGGAAGATGCGATTACCGACTATGTTCGAAATTATATCTTGAAGGACGATCCGTATCTTAAACTGGAGGATCCATCATGCGCGTCATGATAACCGGCGGTGCGGGCTTTCTCGGCATCAACCTGGTGCGTTATTTTCTGAAGCGAAACTGTGACGTGACTTCGCTGGATATGGCGGA
This sequence comes from Planctomycetota bacterium, assembly GCA_022705365.1. Taxonomy (GTDB): domain Bacteria; phylum Planctomycetota; class Phycisphaerae; order Sedimentisphaerales; family SM23-30; genus JAKJEP01. Next base: position 10,752 of record JAKJEP010000001.1, read on the forward strand.
ATTCGATTATCCCGAAAGGGATAAAGTGCGCATCATCACCGGCGATATCCGCGATACCGGCATAGTAGCCCAGGCTACCGTGGGGGCGGACCTGGTCATTCACTGCGCCGCGGCCCTGCCTCTGTATTCGAAAGAGGACATCTTTACCACCGATGTCAACGGCACGCGCAACGTGCTCGAAGCTGCCCGGCAGGCGGGGATTAAACGGGTGGTCCATGTTTCCTCCACCGCCGTCTATGGGGTGCCGGACCACCATCCGATTTACGAAGATGACCAGAAAATCGGTGTCGGTCCCTACGGTGAGGCCAAGATCAAGGCCGAGGAAGTCTGCCTGGAATACCGGCAGAAGGGCCTGTGTGTTCCGATCCTCCGCCCGAAATCCTTTATCGGCCCCGAGCGGCTGGGCGTCTTTGCCATGCTCTACGACTGGGCCAAGGACGGCAAGGGTTTTCCCATCATCGGCAAGGGGCATAACCGCTATCAGCTTCTGGATGTCGAGGATTTGTGTGAGGCAATTTATATCGTCTCAACCAAAGACGAAAAAATCGTCAACGACACCTTCAACATCGGGGCTAAGCAGTATCAAACCTTCCGCGAGGATTTCCAAGCCGTCCTCGACCACGCGGGCTTCGGCAAAAAAATTATATCCTTTCCCGCCGGTCCGGCGATTGTCGCCCTCAAAATCCTGGAGGCCCTGAAACTTTCCCCGTTGTACAAATGGGTCTATGAAACCGCCTGCCAGGAGTCCTTCGTCTCCGTGGAAAAGGCCGAGAAAATCCTGGGTTTCGTCCCGAAATATTCCAATCAGGACGCCCTGATCCGCAATTTCCAGTGGTATCTGGACAACGTGGATAAATTTTCCGGCCGATCCGGCATCTCCCACCGGGTTCCCTGGAGCCAGGGTATCCTCAAAGTGGCGAAATGGTTCTTCTAGCTGAAGTCTTACCAAACTTCACTACGAAGTGTGATCGATGGCTAAAACCTGGGAAAAAACCGGTTGTCATATCCCTGCGGATTAGTAAGATAGAGTTAAGGAGATTCGTTGCTTGATGCGAGTAAAGGTCAAACCGGAATTATTACGCTGGGCGCGTGAACGAGTGGGCTTAAGCCTGGTTTCGCAGCGTAAGCGGTTTCCGCATATGGAAATGTGGGAACGCGGCGAAGCTCTGCCGACGCTGAAGCAGTTGGAGGCCGTTGCCAAGGCCTTTTTCGTGCCTATCGGTTATCTTTTCCTACCGGAGCCTCCCCAGGAGCGGATTCCCATCCCGGATTTACGCACTATAGGGAGCGGGCCTCTGGGGCATCCCAGTCCGGATCTTCTTGACGTGCTTTATCTTTGTCAGCGCCGCCAGGCGTGGTATCGGGAATACTCCCGATCCCTGGGAGAGCCGCCTTGCCGGTTTTCCGGTTTCGTGGGTATCGATGCCCCGGTCGAGGAAATAGCGGAGAGAATCCGGCAGGCTCTGGGATTTGACCTGGAGGCGCGGAGCAGCTTTGCCACCTGGACCGAGGCCCTCCGGCGGTTTGTCGAGCAGGCAGACGATCTTGGTATTCTGGTCATGTGCAGCAGTGTGGTGGGGAATAATAACCGGCGCAAGCTGGATACCGAGGAGTTCCGCGGATTTGCCTTGTCGGATGATTATGCCCCGCTGGTTTTTATCAACGGTGCCGATACCAAAGCCGCTCAGATGTTTACCCTGGCCCATGAATTGGCACATATCTGGCTGGGGGAAAGTGCATTATCGGATGCAAGTCCCATATCCCAGCCTGCTCAACGAATTGAGAAATGGTGCAACCGCGTCGCAGCGGAATTCCTGGTTCCGCTCAAGGTTCTTAAGCTGGAGTTGTCGCGTACGGACCCTCTTGCCGATGTTTCTCGATTGGCACGGAGATTCAAGGTAAGCTCCCTGGTTATTATCCGTCGCGTTTATGATGCTGGGAGAATCGACTGGGATAGCTTCCAGCAGGCTTATCAGGAAGAGGTTGCCCGGTTACTCACTATTCCCAAAAGCAGCGGCGGCGATTTCTATCTGACACAGACTGCCCGTGTCAGCAGGCGATTTGCCCGAGCATTGATTGCCAATACCCTGGAAGGGCAAACTTTATTTCGGGATGCTTTTCAAATGCTCGGCATAAAGAAAGAACAGACGTTTCGGGAATTCGGACGAAATTTAGGATACACTTTCTAATGGCATATTTACTCGACGCCAATATTTTTATTCAAGCCAAAAACCTCCATTATGGTATGGATTTTTGCCCGGCTTTCTGGGATTGGCTCATCCGGCAGAATGAAACACAGAAGGTGTTCAGCATTGAAAAAGTCGCCGATGAACTTGTATCTGGTGTTGATGACCTTTCGCAATGGGTGGCGCAAAGAAGGGTAGATTTCTTTCTGCCACCGGATGATAAAGTACTGGGGGCACTCCAGGAGGTTAGCCAATGGGTGACGGCCCAGCAATACGCACCCGCCGCCGTCAGCACTTTCTTTCAGGTTGCCGACTACTATCTGGTAGCACACGCATTGGGCCATGGTCATGTTGTGGTAACTCACGAAGTTCCCAGTGACGGCACACGGAAAGTAAAAATTCCGAATGTGTGCATTGGCTTGAAAATTAAGTGCATGAATCCTTTCGAAATGCTGCGGCTGGAACGCGCCCGTTTTATTCTGGGAATGTAATTTCTATGATAAGCAACCTTGACAAGGTGAGATAAAAGAGATATAGATAGTCGACAGTCGACAAGTGGTGCATGATGAATTAGGCCCGAAAGGAAATGGCTATGAAATCAGTTTTTTTTGTTTTTTTCACTTTGATTTGTCTTGTAATAAATGTGTCCTGCCGACTTGATGCTAAGACCTCAAGTTTTCCCACCGGCGATATGCAATTTCTGGAGCAGATCACCGCTGACGTGGTGGAAAAAGCAAGGGTACTGCCCGGTCAGCAGAACAATACCACCGGCGGCATTCTGATTTGCCCGGGCGGCTTTTATCCGGCCTTCTGGATTCGCGATTATGCCATGTCGCTGGAAAGTGAGAAAATCACCCCGGAGGAACAGAAACATGCCTTGTTAGTAACCGCGGCCAAACAACAGGAAACGGACTGGAAAATTGAAACAACCGGTGGTTTTGTACCGCGCGGCGCTATTGCTGACCATATCAATTATGACGGCTCCCCGATTTTTTACCCTGGCACCTATGATTATAATAATCAGGGGGGAGGACCGTGGGGTGTATTGCCGTGTCTGGATGACCATTACTTTTTTATCCATATGGCCTGGTACTATGTCCAGAAAACCGGCGATCCGGCTATCCTCAAAATGGAAATCAACGGTTTTCCGCTGATCGACCGACTGGACCTGGCCTTTGCCATCCCGCCCTCCGATCCAAAAACCCACCTGATATATGTAACGGATGAAAACAGCGGGATCTCGTTCGGCTTCATGGATACGGTCCGGCAGACGGGGTATCTGCTTTTCGGTTCCGTTTTGAAATATCGTGCCGCTTGCGAGTTGTCGGAAATGCACGCGTTGTGTAAAAACGAAGAAAAAGCCGGCGAATATAAAACCATCGCGGTTGCGATTAAAAAGAATATTCCCGAAACTTTTCCTATAGTCCAGGGGCTTTTCCGCTCCTCCACCGGCAAGAGCTGCCAGCCCTGTGTCTGGGGTTCCGCTTTTGCGGTTTATGTGGATGCCGTCGAACCGGCCCAGGCCCAGCTTATCAGCGGTGCTTTATGCCAGTCGTATCAAGAGGGAACTCTGTCTTATAAAGGACAAGTCCGGCATCTGCGGACCACCGATGATTTTAACGAGCAGCGCTCCTGGGATACCCCTGCCATTGGCGAAGGCTCCCGGAACCGCTATCAGCACGGTGCCTATTGGGGAACCCCGGTCGGCTGGGTTTGCTTTGTTATGGCCAAAACCGACGAGTCATTGGCGTTAAAACTGGCGCAAGAGTACATTCAGGAACTGCGGGAAGGGGATTTCCGCAAAGGTCAGGGCTTCGGCAGCCCCTGGGAATGTATCCACCCGGAAGGAAACTACCAGCAGAATCCCATCTATATGACCAGCGTCACCTGCCCGCTGGCCGCCTTTAAGCGGCTGGGCTGGTAATCCGGGGCCTGCCTTTGCGGCAAAGCAGCAGGAAACCAATACCCGCCAGCATCACCGCCGGCGCTTCCGGTATGGCACTTTCTCCATTGCCGTACACCCCCACATTGTCAATCCCCACCCAGGCGCTGCCTTTACTGTTGATTCCCAGATAATCGGTATTATTGAAGGTCTCGCTGGTATCGGTAAAGAGGATGCCAAAGGATTTCACGTTGCTGATTATATCGGCAAACGATTGTGGGCTTTTCAGCGTCGGCCAGGCAATGAAATTTTCCTCCCGCAGCTCCACCTGATGCGTGGTCCATTTGCTATCCGCTTGGATATTCCAACTGAAAAGGTCATTGGAAACATAGTATGGCTGGCCATTCTCCCCGGACCCGAGGAAAAAGCGTGCCGTCGGAGTTTTGCCGGGGCCGGTAATGGTTCCGGACAACAGCAGGGTATCTATCGTCAGCGTTCCGCCCGTCCAATCGCCTGACAGGCTGGTATTGCTGGTTTCGATCGAATACAGACGCCCTTTGCTGAACGCCGCCTCATTACTGACGGATGAAAAGTTCCCTTTCTTCTGATCCGATGGAGAGGTACTGACGGGGGCGGCAATATACCCGCCGTCATTACCCTTAGTGCTGTAGTAAAACGGGTCATATGACTTATACTTCCCGTTGTCTTTGATATTCACATACTGCCAGTCCCCCGCCCCCTCATCAAACGTTTCCATCCAGCCGCCCGAGGCAACCGTTCCCAGCCCCAACACACTTACCATTATGGTTTGAATCACTCTCTTGATTAGCAATATACTCTCACTTTCTTGTATCGACTGTGTTTTTTACTATCCGGCGTCTGCTCAAGCATAAAATGTAATGCCTCCTCCGGCAAATTTGCGTGCCCATATTTCCGGCTTTTTTGCTCCCGGAAAATGTATAAATAGGCAAAATAACTCGACTGTACCTGCAAAAATCCCTTCCCTAAAACATTTTCGGACCTCGGTTTTTTTACGCGCCAGAATCCCGATTTTCCGCTATAATTCCCTTATCGAGTGGGCGAGGTGATCGCTCATCCCCAAACCGGATGGGAGGAAAGTCCGGGCAGGACAGGGCAGGGTGATGGCTAACGGCCACCGGGAGCGATCCTCGGGAAAGTGCCACAGAAAACATACC
>JAKJEP010000001.1:16025-22672 GCA_022705365.1 Planctomycetota bacterium
CAATACAGAGGAAAGTCCGGGCTCCACAAAGACACGGTGCCGGATAACGTCCGGCGGGGGCAACCTTAGGGAAAGTGCAACAGAAAGTAAACCGCCTAACAATAGGTAAGGGTGAAAGGGTGCGGTAAGAGCGCACCGCGCCGCTGGTGACAGCGGCGGCACGGCAAACCCCACCCCCTGCAAAACCAAACAGGGCCAAGCGCTCGCCCGGCGCGCTCGAGGCCCGGGTAGGTTGCTTCCGCAAGGAGAGCCGGCGCGTAACCGCCGGTCCAGATAAATGATCGCCGACCGGTCCCGACCGGACCGGCCAACAGAACCCGGCTTATTCGCCCGCTCGATCTTTTCTTATGGACAGCCCGGTCATTCCGGTTACAATAAGGCATAAATGGATGGAACCGCCAAAAGGTGATTTCGTCATTCCAAAACGGCTATGGCTCCTCAATAACAAAGGGTTGAAGAACTTGTTGCTGGCGTCTAAATCGAAAAATGTCTGGAGGATATATGGAACAGCCGCGTATTAAAATATCGTTTAAAAACAAAGTCAAGGTCATTGAACTTTTGGACGACAAAATCCTCGACGATGCCACCCTCGCCGACCTTACCGAATCTCTTTTCTCGGTGGTGATCGATGAGGAGATTCCCAAAATCCTCATCAACTTCTCCCACGTCAGGCAGATGAGCTCCAGCATGCTCGGTACTCTCATCCGCCTTAATAAACGCATCGCCGAAAAGGGCGGCGAGCTGAAATTGTGCGGCATCATCCCCATGCTCTACGAAATCTTCGTCCTGACCAAAATCAACAAATTGTTCGAAATCTACCACGACGAACGAACCGCCGTCAACAGCTTCGAATAATGCCGCTGTTCCGGCGGTAGGGGGGAGCGGTCTTACGCCGGATGGACAATTTCCTGCCTCGTAGGCGACAGGATAATCTCCTTCTGGACGGCATCGTTTCCTTCCGTGTCCGTCAGTTCCAGATACCACCCGATGGTAATCAGTTTCCCCCGGAATGAGTACGGCCCCTCCGGCAGTGTCAGCGAAAATTCCCGCTCCTCCTCCAGCTCCGGCCTCTCAAAACGCATATTCTCCACCACAGCCATATCCTGCGTGCCATAGCCGCTCGTTTGCCAGAATAGCGACAGCTCCAGGTACTCCGCCGGCTTCTCCAGCATCCAGATCGCCCGCCCCCGGAGGATCTCACCCGGAACAAATGCGCGGCGGTCCTCTTCAATTACAATGTCAAACGTGTTCATGACTTCTCCTGCCGGTGGGGGACTACAGTAATCTTATATTCCTCGTGAATGTCCGGCCAGATATTGATTCTCCCGCGCATTTCAATTTTCCAGATTACCTTGTTGTTCCTCGCCTCAAACGAGTGCATCATTTCACCCGGAACTGTAAAATCCACCCGTCCATACGGTACTTCCAGATCATTCTCCGTCGAGAACAATTCCGCATGATATATGAGATGCCTTTCCGTGTGGCTATTTTTCCCCCGCTGGCTGGTCGCCTCCTCCATACCTCGCAGCGCCAGCGTCAGTTTCCGGATTCGCCCGGTCAAACCGCCAAATTGCTACTGTAACTCGCCGCCGCCCCCCAGCGGCACGGTAGCACTGCTGAGCGTTACGGTTGCCCGCGGATTGAACAGCGCCAGAAAATAGTAAAAGATCGACCCGATCATTACCATTCCAATTACCACAAACGGAATCAAAAACAGCGTCAAGAACCAGCTTCCCTCCCCGCTCCGCCACCCTTTTACCGCTATCATAACAAATACCGACACGATGCCATTCCAAAAGGCTGCGAAGATAATACTGCCTGCCAGCCGCGCCCACCGTGATTTCGACTTCAGCGTCACCGGCAGTGCTTCCCGGTCCCAGCCGTGCAGCATGGTCATCGACGGCTGCGACTGGCCTTTCGGCAGCCACTTGGCCGCCTCGGCCTTGCGGCCGGTCTTCGTCCGTCTCAGGGAAAAATACAGCCCGCCCACCCCGACAGCCAGAAACGGTAGCGGAAATAACGCAAACAGCAGAGCCGCGTGCCATCCCCGCTTCAAAACCGCCTCCGCCGGATTCTTTGGATTGACAAAACACTGCGGACTCGCTGCCGTTTTATACCCCTCCACAATCCGCTCCTTCCCTTTATACCCGCTGGACGACCCCCCGATAAAATCATACCGGTCGCACTGGTAGCTCCTGCCCTCAAACTGGTATTCATACGTGATTTCAATGCTGTAGGTCGTCCCGTCACTGTCGGAATGGCTTTTCACCTCCGCCGAGACGATCCGGCAGGGCACCGCCGGCCACCCTTCCGCGTCAATCGTCCTGGCAATGGGCCGGATCCCCATCGGATACAGCAACCCCCCGCCCACCCCGGCGAAAACCAGAAAAAACAGAACTATGAAAATCCTGCCGATTTTCTCTTTCCGCCTTTCCTGTTTGGTCATCGCCGCCATTATTTTTCCCCCGCCGCTGCCGGTCCGCTTTTACACAGCAACTCCGCGTTGTCCACCCACATGACAAAAAACGGCTTTTCCGCTCCTCGCTTTCGCATGATAATTAAAAACGGTTTATCAAAAATATAAATTCTTGGTATTGCTTCACAAGCCGTAATGACTGCATCAGATACAACTAAAGCTCCACTCTTATCCAGCCGGAACTGAATCCGCTGTAACGCCTCTGCAATAAAAATTTCTTCACATTTCTGATTTAAAATATGATTACCGATTATTTCCCAAAAATGATGTGTCAGTTTATAATTCACATCGGGGACAAAAAGAGTGTCGATACTATCGAATTTTCGTTCATAATCCGTCCCATTCCAGTTTTTAATCTTATCCCAAAGGGAATTGATTGTCTGTTGTAAACTATCCTGGCGGGGTATACAGGCCACGATGATCTGGCAGGGACTTGACGTCCGGCATAAATCTAACGCAAATTCTGACAGAGGCTCGGAATCATTATTCATATTTTTTAAAGTATAGAGTATCTCAATTTGCTCCGCCAGCTTGTCATTGACGGAATTATGGCCTTGGAACAGACCAAATCCGCTCACCAATGTTTTGCGGTTTTCCCCATCCGTAAAGCTCCCTTCATGGTCAAAATACGACGTCGTAAATTTTACCGCCGCCGTCAGGTATGCATACGCTACCAGATCGCCCGGATCGCCAGGCAGCGGCGGCAATTCTACGTCGGGGAATTTAGCGGCCATATCCGTATGAATTTTTTTTATGATACCATCTTCTGCTTTTCCAGCCGCGGCATAATAGCCCCCCGGTATCAAATCCGTCTCGTCCATCCGGTTCTGGTTCAGCCGGCTGGCCACCTCCTGCGCCGCCGAAAGCTGAATTGGCCCCCTGATGACCTCCTTCACCATCTGATCCCACGCCATCTGAAACGACCCGCACCAGATGACATTCTTCCCCTTTTCCGCCGGACTATCCAGTGTCGGTACAATCATCGTCCGCTCCAGCCCCGTCGTCTCCCCCTGATACGCCAAAGCCGGCGGCTCATAGTTTCCCTCCTGATAGTCCGAACGTTCCTTGCACCCTGCCAAATATATCCCCGCCACTGCCATCCCTGCCAGTAATAACCTCATCATCATTTTGGCGATCAATGGTTTCATAATGTTAATCCTTCATTATCCACTCAAAAACGGGATTTTCCCTTTGCAGCCCAATGCCTGCCTCAATGCCCGACATATTTCGCATAAAGGCTTAACGCTTCCTCAATATTGTTCGTCCCCTTGATAATCGCCCGCCCGTCCGGGAAAATCGTCATCTCAATTTCCGCCAGTTGCAGCCGCAGCATGAATTCATTCTGCATAATCGGCCCCGCCTCCTTCAGCCGCTGGGCAAATTCCGCCAGATCGATGGCAACGCCCTTCACCCGCGGCCGCACCTGCACCGAATTCCGCCCGCACAGGCTGATCGTGCTCAAGCTGCCCTTGCCCCCCAGAAAATCAAACTGCCTTTCCCCGCAACAGGTACAGCCATCCTGCAAATTCTCCAGACTCATCTGGTGGATCCGGTTCAGCCACAGCTCGAAACTCACAAAATTCCGGTTCACCGCCTCCCGATTTCCCATCAGAATCTTAATCGCCTCCATTGCCTGGAAACTGGCCACCACGCCCACCGTCGGCCCCAGTATCCCCGCCGTTTCACAGGTTTCCAACTGCCCCGGCTCCGGCGGCTGGTCAAACAGGCACCGCAGGCACGGCTTACCGCCCGGCAGCACCGCCAGCATCATCCCGCTGGCTGCCAGGCACGCACCATAAATCCACGGAATATTATGCTTCACCGCCGCATCATTGATCAGAAACCGCGTCTGTAAATTATCCGTCCCATCCAGTATCAAATCCGCCCCTTCAATAAAATGCTCGATACTTTCATGGTTTACATCCGCCACGATGGGAATAACATCCACCTCCGAATTGATCAGCCGCAGCTTCCGGGCGGCCGCCTCCGCCTTGGGCAGGTTCTTATTGATATCCGCCTCATCGAACAGTGCTTGCCGCTGTAAATTACTAAATTCCAGGAAATCGCGATCCACAATCCGTATCTTCCCCACCCCGCACCGCACCATCATTGACGCCAGAGTGGAACCCAGCGCCCCGCAGCCGATCAGCGTCACGCTGCTGCTCCTCAGCTTCCGCTGGCCCGCCTCACCCACCGGCCCAAACAGGATTTGCCGCGAATACCGCCCCTGCGGGTTCTTCAAATCATTATTATTTCTCTCTTTCATATCTGCACCAGCCTGTCTAATGCCCTGTTAAATAATGGCTTATAAAACAATTACCGCCGTTTGTTTTATTCCGCTTTGCTCCATTTCCGATTGCCATTTTCTCACCAAACCCTATAATATATCTTTTTAAACCGAAATTGGGAGAAATAAATATGCCGCTTTTGCCGGTCATAACTACCCGCCAGCCGGACTTCTCGCAGCGCTGGCACCGGCTCCTCCGACAGTTGAGCCTGGAAAATATGCTCCTGGAAGGGCAGGACAAGCTAGCGATTGTCCGCGACATCATCGAGCAGGTCCGACTCCGCGGCGATGCCGCCGTTGCTGAGTTCACCGCCCGTTTTGACAAGGTCAACCTCCAACCGCTGGAATTCCGCATACCCGCCGAACTCCTGGGCCAGGCCCACCAGCAGCTTGCCCCCGAACTTATGGCTGCCTTGCGCCGCTCGATTCAAAATGTCCGCAACTATCAGCAGGCCATCAAGTTACAGAGTCAACCCGACTGGACCATCGCTGGAGCCACCCTGGGAGTCCGTTACCGCCCCCTACGCCGCGTCGGTGTCTGCGTACCCGGGGCCTCCGCGCCTCTGGTCTCTACCGTCATTATGACCACCGTTCCTGCCCAAGTGGCTGGTGTTCCCGAAATCGCCATCGTAACCTCACCCAGCTATCAGGGCAGCATCCATCCTGCCATCCTGGCCGTCTGCTGCGAACTGGGCATTACGGAAGTCTATCGCATTAGCGGCGTCCAGGCCGTCGCCGCCCTGGCCCTCGGCACCGATACCATCCCCAAGGTCGATAAAATTGTCGGCCCCAGCAGCATCTGGGCGCAACTGGCCAAAAAGGAACTCTTCGGCCTGGTCGATATCGACAGTTTCGCCGGCCCCAGCGATGTCCTCATCATCGCTGACCAGACCGCCCGCCCCGACTGGCTGGCCGCCGACCTGCTCAGCCAGGCCGAACACGCCCCCGGCAGCGCCGTCCTCCTCACCGACAATGCCAAACTGGCCGAGGCTGTCGCCCTCGAACTGGACCGCCAGCTTTCTCATTTAACCCGCAGCGAGCAAACCCGCGTTTGCGTGCAGGAATCCTGCCTGGCGGTTGTAACCAGAGACCTCAGCGAGGCCATCACCTTGGCTAACGAGTTCGCCCCCGAGCACCTACAGATTCAATGTGCTGACAATCCCGCCGTTGCCGAAAAAATCACCAATGCTGGCGCCATCTTTCTTGGTCCCTATACTCCCGTAGCGGTAGGGGACTACTATGCCGGACCTTCCCATACCTTGCCGGTAGGGGGGTCAGCCCGCATTTTCGGCCCTCTGAATGTGAACGACTTTTTAAAGCAGTCCAGTATCATCAGCTATAACCAGCCCGCCCTGACTGCCGCCACTGATGCCATCGACACCATTGCCAAGGCCGAGGGCCTCGATGCCCACGCCAATTCCGTTAAAATACGGTTGAAAAAATAAGAATGGAGCACCCCGTGACTTTCCAGTTCCGACCCAACATCGAAAAAATGAAAGGCTATACCCCCGGTTTCCAGCCGGCGGCCAAAAACGTCATCAAGCTCAACACCAATGAAAATCCCTATCCGCCTTCCCCCCGCGTCATGGAGGCAATACGCAGCATTCCCGATGAATCTCTGCGGAAATACCCCCCAATCTTCTGCGATCCCTTCCGTCGGCTTGCCGCCCCCATACTCGGCATCAGCCCGGACCAGATCGCCTGCGGCAACGGCGGCGATGAACTGCTGGCCCTGCTGACCCGCTGCTGCTGCGACCAGGACCATCCGCTGGCCTACCCTGTTTCCACCTATACGCTCTATCCCATCCTCGCCGAAATCCAGGATGCCCACGTGATTGAAATCCCCTTCGGCCCGGACTACCAGCTCCCCGCCGCCCTCAAAAC
>JAKJEP010000001.1:22682-64969 GCA_022705365.1 Planctomycetota bacterium
TATCCTCTGCAATCCCAACGCCCCCTCCGGTTCGCTCGTGGATCTGGACGCCGTTGCCGACCTGGCCCGCAGCCTCCGCGGCGTCCTCCTCATCGATGAGGCCTACGTGGACTTCTCCGAACGAAATTGCCTGCCCCTCCTGAAAAACTTCGACAATATCGCCATCCTCCGCACCCTCAGCAAGGGCTATTCTCTCGCCGGCCTCCGCTTCGGATTCGTCATCGCCTCCCCCCGCATCATCGAGGCCATCTTCAAGGTCAAAGACTCCTATAACGTCAACGCCGTAACCCAGGTCGCCGCCCAGGCCGCCTTCGCCGATCAGGATTACTTCCGCGAAAACGTCCGCAAGGTAGTCGCCGAACGCCGGCGTCTTACCGACGCCCTCCGCGGCCTCGGTTTCCGCGTCCCGGACAGCCAGACCAACTTCGTCCTCGCCCAGATCAGTTCCCCGCCCGCCCGGCAAGTGTACGAATTACTACAGCAGCGGCAGATATTTGTACGATATTTTGATTATGAAGGCCTAAAAGACAAATTACGGATTAGCATCGGCACCCCTCAGCAGGACGATGCTCTGCTGGCCGCCTTACAGGAAATCGTAAGTCAGGAGTCAAAATTATGACCGACCGAATTAAAACCATTGAGCGGATCACCAAAGAAACCCGGATCCAGCTCGAACTCAACCTCGACGGCTCCGGCCGCTACGAAATCGCCACCGGTAGCGGCTTCTTCGACCACATGCTCAGCCACCTCGCCCGCCACGGCCTCTTCAACCTCACCCTCAAAGCCCAGGGCGATCTCCATGTGGATGCCCACCACACCGTCGAGGATGTCGCCATCTGTCTCGGCCAGGCCCTCGACCAGGCCCTCGGCGACAAAAAAGGCATCGTCCGGTTCGGTTCCGCCGTCGTCCCGATGGAGGACAGCCTAGCCCAGGTTGCCATCGATATCTGCGGCCGCCCCTCCTGCGTCTATAACGTCAACTACACCGCCGACAAAATCGGTGACTTCGACGTCGAGCTGGTCTCCGAGTTCATGCGCAGCTTCGCCAACAACGCCCGCATGAACCTCCACATCAACGTCCCCTACGGCAGCAACAATCACCACATCGCCGAGGCCATCTTCAAGGCCCTGGGCCGCAGCCTGGCCGTTGCCGTCGCCCGCGACGCCCGCTGCCCGGACATCCCCAGCACCAAGGGGATCCTCTAACCGCCATGAACGCCCTCCCCGCGGATATCCAGGCCCTGGTCTTCGACCTCGATGACACCCTCTATCCGGAAATCCACTACGTCCGCAGCGGTTTTCGCGTCATCGCCGCCCGCCTGGCCGCGCCGGACCACGACGCCGATTCTATTTTTCAACTTCTCTGCCAGGCCTTCGAATCCGGCCCCCGCGACCGCGTTTTTAATACCGTCCTCCAAAAACTGGGCCTTAGCGACGATCCCCAGCTCATCGCCGAACTGGTTAGCCTCTATCGCACCCATCGGCCCGACCTCCAACTGGACAACTCCACCCGCCGGCTGCTGACCGACCTCAAAAAAAACTATACCCTCGGCCTCCTGACCGACGGCTACCTGCCCGCCCAGCCGCTCAAGGTCGAAGCCCTCCAGCTCCAGAAATACATCCCGCACATCCTCTACACCGAAGAGCTGGGCCGCCAGTTCTGGAAACCCTCTCCCGTTCCCTTTGAAAAAATGACCGAACTGCTCCGCTGCCCGCCCGCCCAAACCGTCTATATCGCCGACAACCCCGCCAAAGACTTCCTCGCCCCGCGCCGGCTCGGCTGGTTCACCGTTCGCCTCCAGCACTCCGGCCAACTCCACCAAAACCTAACTCCCGCTCCCGACTCCCTACCCCATTTCACCATTTCCTCCCTCACCGACCTCCCTTCCCTCCTACCTTAATTAGCTTTTTCAACTTGAGTAATATGAATCATGGCGCCGTCAATATTTTTTATCTTGTTGACAACAGAGCTGGGGAGTCGATTCACAGCAAACACGTAAATTGGTATGGTTGGCGGCAAATCATTGGCCAGACAATTCAATTGTATTTGTTCTCTTTCCATATCCAGTTCCAACGATCTTTTCTTAAAACGAACCGCCAATACATAACAAGGCTTGTCCGCCAAATGAGTGACTCGTTTGCGAACCAGATAGGCTTCCGTCAGTTCGGGATAATAGGAAAGAACTTTTCGAATATCTTCTTTATCTGTTTTGGAAAGATCCGCCTCGGAAAATTCGTCACCGGCCCGTAATTTACTACGTTCTGTATTTGCTGCTTTCTGGCTTAGCAGGTGTTGATCCTTTCGTTCCATAATCCTGACCAGCGACTTTTCATCTCCTCTTTGTTCATAAAATTTTGCCAGAAGCAGCAAGCCCGGCATCATGGCGTCCGAATCATTTTCAAGGGCTTTCTCTATAAAAGCAACACCTTCCGCTTTATTTTGTCGTAACTCTTTTTCACCCAAAATATAATTGGCTTGGGCATGATTCGGAAAATGTTGTAAAAATTCATAGATGGCAAAACAGGACTGTTCTTTATCGATATATCGGTAGCGATAATGAGCCCAGTCCCAGTAATCGGATTCGGACAGGGTATCATCTATTTTTTTTGTATCGAGCAGTTCATATTTTCCCCGGGCCTTCTTGGCTTCCTGATGCCTCATTCTCCATTCCGCGATATGCACCGCCTTTAACGCTCGATTATAGTGATCCCGGTAATGAGCCAGGCAGGACTCGGTTAATAACGTGGATGCCCGCCTTGTTTCTGTTTCTTTACCTTCCGATAAAATGGCCAACACTTCTTCCGGTTCGGGAATTTCATATCCCAGGGATATCAGTCGTTCCCGCAGTGACGGATGCGTTTCATAAGGTAAGGAGATTTTCGACAATGCTTTTTTCACTGCGTCCAGCAAATTCCTGTCATCGAGTGCACCCAGAAAACGTACCACTCGTTTGAAAGAATCCTTGGGCGGCAATGGTTCATCATGGGCTTCATGAAAATAACCGGGCCAAAATACTTCCTCCAGGGCCGTTGCCGCAACCCCAAATCGCAAATACTGGCGCAACACCGTCCGGCGGTCGGAAAGTTCCATCCCGAACCGGTCTGCTTCCAATTCGTGAGCTTTCTGCAATACCATGGTTCTCGCCAAAAGGTGAGGTTCATACCATGTAAAAAACCAGCGAAACAATCCTGCATGATGGAATTTATTTCTGAAGTTTTGCTCGTCTATTTTGGTAAGTCTCTCCCAAAACACCCATAAACGATACATCCAGCAATTGAAGTATCCGTGTTTACGGGATAAATGTCCCAGCTCATGGGCAATTACGGAGCGGATTTCTTCTACCGAAAACGCCTCCAAAGCCCATAAACCCACAATGAGATAATTCCGGCGCGGACCAAAAAGTCCAAACCGGGGGTGTTGACTGACGGACATATTGAAATCATTGGATAGATAAACCGTATGTATTGTGGGAGCATCTAACTGTTGTCGTACCTCTTGAATTATTTGAAACAGTTCCGGCGCTTCGGGATTCCTTACGATATGCCCCTCCGGCTTTGGTAAGCGTATCCATTGGGCCCAGATCACCCCGCCGGCTACCGTGAATCCTATTACTGCCACAATTGCTAATGGTTCCGAAAAGGTTCCCTTCATTCCCATTCGATACAGAAAACAGGACGCAAGGATCGCCAGCCCTAAAAAGACGGCAGCCAAAAATATCGGGCAAAAAACTCCAAACAGAGCAAACCAGAATAACCGCCATCGATACCCCTCTGGATTCTGCTGATACAGGATTGCATGACACTTTGCCTCCCTATGAAATTCATCTAATCGCATAAATCCTTACCGCGATTCTGCTAAGGCTTTTACAAAGTGATAAGGAAAGGTTTTATCGTAAAACAATCGGCAGGCCAAATCCAGATACTCCTTTTGCTGTTCCGGAAAACGATACGCCATCGCCAGCAGGAGGATTCGCTTTTCTTCCACCTCCATCGCGAATCGCAGCAATTCCTTATGGTCGGCTGCCTCCCCCGTCTTCAGCGCCTCGCCGTAACGCCTCTGCTCATAGGATCCTTTCGCCAGCGATTCCACAATCGCGTCCAGATGGGCTTTTGCCTGTTCTTCCCGCCCTGCCCGTTTTTCGCCCACATATAGTAAGACATGGTCCTGCTGACTCAACGGTTCTTGCGTTTTGCTGATGGTTTCCGCCTTTTCCATATCCCCCTCTTCAATCGCCTGAATGATTTCATACGAACGGCTGCCCATGGCAATAAATGCCTGAATTGCTTCCGGATGCGAACCGGCTATGTACAACAGATAGTTATTCAAACTCTCTTTATCCTTTGTTTTTTGCTCATGATCAACAGTGCCATATATACCTTCCACATATTGATTGATTTCCTGTTTTGCCTCCTCCAGCCGGCCTGTTTGTGCCAGCAGGTATGCCTCCTGTAAAGCATATTGATTCATTTCCGGATTTTGTTCCCGTAATTCGCGTATCATTTTCAGTGCCGTATCCCATTCTTGGCAGGCCGCCAGAGCCTTTAACAAATAGTGCTGATAATCCTGATTGTCCGGCTCCAGCTTACAAGCCTGCCGAATATAGGAAAGAGACCTCTGGTATTCCGCCTGGCTCATATAATGATAACAAAGCGCCACCAGCGCCTGCGGCAAGGGATCAGGTTCGCCGGCCGCCTGGCCAATCAGACGAAGTTGCTCATCCGTATTATGTGTTACCCTGCCCGCCAGATACTGCAATATTTTATTATCCGGCTCCGTCGCCAGCAAAGCCATATATTCCGCCGCCAGTCCCTCATCTTCCCCCTGTTTCTCTTTCCAGTCCTGATACGCCCGGTGCCAGTGCATACATACCGGCCGCTGCTCCAGGAATGGTTTGGACACCGTCCGGAATACCTCCGGCTCCCCCGTTTGGGATAGCAAATAGATTAGCGTAGGATCCTGCGGTGTAAACTTTAACCGCGCCTGAATGTACTGTTTCATTTTCTCTGTACCGGCGTACTCCAGATAAGCCGCCAAGCGGCTTTCGTACGATAGATCCCCGTCCTGTCCCAGCACATAAAGCCGCGTCCTGTGTTCGGATTTGTTACCCGAAAGTTTAATCGTACCGGGAAACCTTTCAAAAAGATAATTGACCTTCCCGAAGCAATACAGCGATTGGTTGGAAAAAAATTCGCAAACCGGTTCTTGGGAAGAGAAAACAGGCTGGTTATCCGGCACATAGAAAATTTTATCCTTGGCAAGAATCGCCACCTTGTCCGGATTCAATATATACGTTTTCTTCACAAAGGGTCGTGTAAAAAAATTGGTTTTAATCGTCACCGACATCGGTTCCGGCAGCATATTCCCCTTGACCGGTTCCACCTCGATTAGCCCCTCTCCCGTTTTGATTCCCGTCGGCTGCAGCGGCATCAGCCGGTGTTCCTGGCCGTTCACCCGTACGGAATATTCTTCCGCCAGGCCGTTTACCAGATAAATCTTCCGGTTCTCACCGGTCCGGATGGCCGAAATCAGGTAAATCGAAATAACCGCCGCCAGAATCAGCAGCGGAATCTGCCGGGCCAACCGGCCGGAAAGATCCCGGCCGCCGCCTCCCCCTGCCGCCATGTCCAACTGCAACCACTTGGGTACCATTCTTTTCCCGCTCATCAGATGCTTCTTACTCTGCTTTTGCATCTTCCGATAAATCTTTTCTTTCTCGATAAATGGAACCAGATTCCGGCACAGATCCAGTATTTCCAGTGCTCGTTGATGTTGGCCTATTCCCTGATAGGCACCGGCCAAACGAATATAATGCGAAACCTTGTCAGGTATTCCTTTTTCCAGGATATGGGCCAAATGTGGCTCTGCGTTTTCCGGTTCCAGTTTTTGAATATAAACCTCCGCCAGATCCTCCCGTGCTTCCTCGTTCGCAGGATCAAATTGTTGAATTTCCAGAAAAGTTTGTTCCGCTTCCTCCAGAAAACCCAGCGCCATCTCCAGTTGCCCGATAGCCGAATACATCTCCGTATGATTCGGAAAACCTGCTTTTACCTCCTCCGCCAGTTCAAGAAAATTCTCCCGCTCCCGATATACCAGATGTTTCGCCAATGCCGCTTTGGCCAGTTCGGCATTCGTCGGGTCGGAATGGTATTTTTCCATC
This sequence comes from Planctomycetota bacterium, assembly GCA_022705365.1. GTDB lineage: Bacteria > Planctomycetota > Phycisphaerae > Sedimentisphaerales > SM23-30 > JAKJEP01. The sequence continues at coordinate 28,841 of JAKJEP010000001.1, forward strand.
GCTTCCTGAATATCCTTGCCCTTTACCTCCTGCCATTTACCCGGGCTCAAAGCATAATGACGCTTGCAATGGGGACATTCATCAATCACCCGCCGTTTTTTCAGCGGAAAAATCGGGATAAAACAAAAGACAATATACATCGTCGTGTCATACGCCCGCAGCTTTCCCGCCTTGCCGCAGAACCGACAAATCCCATCATACGTTTCCAGATTTTGCTTACCATAATACCATGTCCCACAACCATTTACAACATGCGGCATATATATAATCCTCTACTGGATATCCAAAAAGACCCGTTATTACGAACAAAAACTCTCTAGATTATAAAGCCGAAACCATATAAAAAAAAGAAAAATATGACGCCAGCGTTATAAGCTCTTCGATCCCTTATTATGGGGGAGCCAGATCCGTTTTTGAATATCCATATCAACTTTTGGCGGTTCCGTTTCTTTTGGGAAGAATGTTGATTTTTCAATTCTGAAAAGGCATTTGCTGTATTACTTGTTTTCCTTTTCTATCGATCTTGCCACCCGGAATCCGATAAAATCCATGTTGGGCAGCCACCATTTGCTCTTGGGTATTTGCGGATCATCGGAGTGCCACCACATTTCTTCGAAATTTCTGGCCGCACAGCGCAGAGCCTCCGCCGTGCTGGTATAGTCGCCGCCGCGTGCCACATGGACTGTACCGCTTGCCGGCCCTTTGGGATTGATCGCCGGATTTTTTTTCGCCGCTTCCTGGTAGGCAGCGGGACTGTAGAAATCGTAAACCCACTCGTGCACATTCCCCAACATGTCATACAGTCCCCACGCATTGGGCTTTTTCCGGGCAACTTCATGCGGTTCACTCTTGGCATTGCCTTTATACCAGGTGAAATCGCCAAGCTGGTTGGGATCATTGCCGAAGCTGAAGGCCGTCGAGGTGTCCGCCCGGCAGGCATATTCCCATTCGGCCTCGGTGGGCAGGCGATATTTCCTGCCCGTCTTTTTGGAAAGCCATTCACAGAAAAACATGGCATTCTGCCAGCTCATCCCGATGGCAGGGTGCTTTTCCCCATACCCCATCGTCATGTCACCGTAAACCGGGGTTGCACCGGTAATCGCATTCACACCATCCATGCCGCCTGCTTTGGTTTTTTCCCTGGCGAGCGCATCCTTATTCTCGCAGACGGTTTCCTGGTAATACCATAGAAAAAGATCCAGAGTAGCTTCGGTCGTGCAAAGGTAAAAGGCATCCAGTTTCACCGGATACGGCGGCCCTTCATGATCTTGACGGCCTGCTTCACTGGGGGGACTGCCCATCAGGAAACTGCCGCCGGGAATAAAAACCATTTCGAAAGAAATCGTTCGGCTGTCGCTGGTGGTAATCGTTTCTACATAGCTTTTAGGGAGTTGGCTGGCCGTATCAGCCGCAACGGTCACGTGAACCAGGGTCAACAAAGCCCCGGCCAACAGCCATCCTACCCTTATACGAATCTTTTGCCTCATTAACGGATTCCTGCAAAAAACCAATACCATCCTGTAAGAATATTATTCCTCTTCCTGTTTCGGTTCCTTCTTATCCAGGCGGTGATCCGCCGGTTTTACCCCTTTTTTATGGTTGTTCGTGCCGATCGAATTGGGTTCATACTTCCCCACAAAATCAACCTTACTTTTGTCCGGGATTCGTTCCTCCATACCCAGGCACCAGTAACAGGCATTCACCAGCAGCCGGCGGAAACCCTCGTTTTTAAGATCGTCGCCATGCCCCATGGTGGTCGTAAAAACACGGGCCGTTTTTCCCTGCCCGCCGGTATAAGTCTTCGTCCAGGCCACCGGCACTAATTGCTTTTCGGGATTCGGCTCGTCGGCGGGATTCATCCCCCGCAGCACCTGCCCCAGGATCAGCGGCTGGCTGTCGCCGCTCAGGGTGGTAATCGCATACACATCGGACGGCCCCCAGATATCGGCCACGCCTTTCACGATCGGGTGTTTCTCCCTGCCTTTTGCCACAATCCCGCGTGTACTTTCTTTTTGATGAACGCCATAGTGATTGATCCAGGTCTCACCGAGAACGTTACGCCCGTACCCGCCTTCGAATTCCTTATCCTGGAAACTGTATTTGGCATAGGGACTGTCCTTGTGCTTTTCGTACCGGAACGCATGCGTGGCGGTCCTCAATCCCAGGATGGGTTTGCCGGAATCAGTGTAATCGATGATATACTTCATCTGCTCGTCGGGCAGTTCGCGAAACCGGGTAAAAATCACCATCAGGTTGGCCGTCTGGAGGGCTTCCAAACCGGGAATGTTATCAACCGTGATGGGGTCAATCTCACCCGTCTCTTTGTTGACCGCAAACAGGACGGTACATTTGAAACCGTGGTGTACCGCCAGAATCCTGGCCAGTTGCGGCATGGACTCCTCGCAGCGGTATTCCTCATCACCGGTAACAAAAACAATATGCCTGCCCTGCCCCGGGCCTTCCTTGCCTTCAAAAACAACCAAAGGTTCCTCTGCCCTTGCTGGCACCCACGATAGAGAAGCCAGTCCCATAAACACCACTACCCCCCTCTTTATCGCATGTATCCTCTGGTACACCTTCGCATCCTTTCCCTGCAAGAAAATACATTCCATCATCAAACCAATGGTTCATCCGCCAGCCGCGGTGCTGTTTTTCAGCCGGCTCGGAGTATAAAAATCGGACTAGATTTCCGTCCAACTGCCCGGGATCGGCACCGGATAACGTCCCTGCGCATCCGCCTGCACCGGTGCCGGACTCTCCGGGGTCAAAGCCTCCAGATTGGGACAAAATGTGAAATTGGAGGCCATGGCCTCATCCCACGTAACGATCTTGCCGGTGTGAATGGCCGCCCGCCCCATAATGCAGGTCAGATTCGAATACGCCGACCGCTGGAGCTCATTGTACCTCTGGTCCTGCCGGATGGCCGTAAGCAGCTCATCCCATTCCATCTGATAGGGACTCATCTTCTCCTTCTCCGGCTGCCAGGTAATATTGTTTTTGTCCATCCGCTGATCCTGGTAGATCTGGACGGTGGGGGCATGGATATTGCCGGAGAACTGGGCCGCACAGTTTGCCCCATGTACAAACGTGGCGAATTCATTATAACAATTCGGCATACCCCGGTTGCAGACCATGGCCTTGGTGCCGTCCGCAAAGGTGTATTCCACCGCATAGCTATGGAGGTTCTGGCTGCAATCGGTGCTGTTAGGCTCCCGGCCGCCCAATCCCTGCGCCGTAACGGGCCAGCCGTCTTTGATCCAGCAGCATTCATCCACCTGGTGGATGATAAGATCGATGAAGTTTCCGGACGAGACCCACATAAAGTAGTACGGCCGCCGGATTTGCCAGAAAAGCTCGTTCTGGTCGCCTGGGAACGGCTCCATCCGGGCACCGCCATCCATCCGGTAGGCGCGAATCAGTTGAATCTGGCCCATGGCCCCATCCCGGATCTTCTGGATCAACGCCTGCCGCGCCGACGAATGGCGGCACATGATTCCGCAGCCGATCTTCAGGTTCTTTTCTTTCGCCGCCTCCGCCAGCCGGAGAAGCTGATGCGTACCGCCCGTATCCGGCGCAAACGATTTTTCCATAAAAACATTCACCCCCTTCTCGACGGCATAGGCAATATGCACCGGCCGGAAGGCCGCATGGGTGGCCTGGATCACAACATCACCGGGCCGCAGGCAGTCAATCGCCTTGCGATAGGCATCGAATCCGGTGAACCGCTGCTCCGCCGGCACGTCGATCCGTTCGCCAAACATCTCCCGCAGGGCGTCATACGACCTCGTCAGCCGGTCTTCGAAAAGGTCGGCCATAGCCACCAGTTTGGTGGGGCCGGTCTTCGAAGACAGGGCGTCGCCTACCGCGCCGCTGCCCCGCCCGCCGCATCCGACCAGCGCTAGCCGAATCGTATTGTCCTCTGCCGCATATGCTCCCGGCAGAGAGACGCCGGCCAGCACCGAACCGGCCACCACCCGCCCGCTCTGTGCCAGAAACTGACGGCGGGAGACGGTATTAGATGTGGTTCCCAACGCTTGTGACTTATCCCGCATGTTTTGCCGCTTCATAATAATGGCTCCTTACTACGATGACTCTGTAAGTTCGATGACTGGGATTCTATCTTTCTCTACATCCATTGTCTATGAAGAAAACGGAATTGTTCCCTGGTTTCAATCGAATCCATGAGATTTCTTTAACACCTTATATGGAAGTAAGTTATAGCGAACATGATGTTGCCATTCTCAGCTCCGCAGAGCTGCTTTCCTGATTCATCGAGGCTTATTTTTCCACGTAGATATACTTGAATGGATACATATCACGGGCATTGGGATACACACCTTTGACCTCCGGCCGGTAGGCCAGCAGATTCACATAGTAATAAAGAGCCATAAACGGAACCTGTTCCTGGATGAGCATGTTTTCCGCCTGGGCCAGAATCGCCATCCGTTCCTTTGCGTCCCGGCAGGTTTCCGCTTTTTTGACCAGGGCGTCATATTCCGGCAGGGAAAATCCGGCATCATTGTTCCCATTGCCGGTCGTCAGCATATCCAGAAACGTCGTCGGATCGTTATAATCGCCGAACCAACTGGCCCGCAGCACCATAAATCGCTGATTCTCCTTGTCATCATCAAAAGTTTTCAGTTCCTTGCCGCGCAGAGCGGTCTTGATCTGCAGATTCTTCTCCCACATCTCCGCGATGGCCTGGGCCGTCGTTTCGTGCCCCATGCCGCTGTTGTATAAAATCTCAATCGTCGGCAATCCCTGTCCCTGCGGATACCCGCATTCTGCCAGCATCTGCCGGGCACGTTCCGGATCATAGCCCGGTCCCGGCGGGCAGGAATAGCCCGGAATGCTGTCCGGCGGAATCAAATTATACGCCGGCGGATTGCCGATTTTTTTCACCTTTTCCGCCAGGGCCTTCTTATCCACCGCCAGATTAAAGGCCATCCGTACCCGCCGATCCCGAAACGGATTTTTCGACCCGTCCGGCAGCCGCTCCAGGCAATTAAAATAATAAAAATAGGTCCCAAAGGCCGCCCGGATATGGATGTCCTTCCGCATTCCTTCCTTTGCCAGTTCGACCAGCTTGGGAGCGAAATCCAGCCGCGTCACCTCATCGATGAAATCGATCTCTCCCTGTTCATAAGCCAGAAACGAGGTGCTCGGCTCCATAATGATACGCGACAAAATGGTTTCCGATTTCACCCGATCCCGGTCCCAATAGTACGGATTCTTTTCGAACAGCATATACTGCTTGAATTTCCATGCCTTGAGCTGATAGGGGCCGTTAGTGATTACACCCGGATACCCGTTGTGGTGGTAGTCCGGCTTGGCCCACTGCGGATCGTAATTCCAGAGGGTCAGATCATCCATGGGGTTTTCCGGAACCATCCGCAGCCTCTCCAGCGACTTCTTATGCACCGGCAGCAGCGTACTGAAAGGGACCAAATCCAGAAAATACGCGATCGGCCGGGCCAGCGTAACCTGCAAATGCTTCTCATCCAGGGCTTTCAGGCCTACCCGGCGGAAACGCGCCTCCTGCTCCGCCAGATGCCCCCGGCGATATTCCCCCGCAATCTGTTCCCAGTTTGGATTTTCTGTCTGGGCGCCTGCCAGAGCCAGCGAGTCAATAAACTGCCGGTCTTCCGGTGAAACAGGCCTGCCTTTGTACAAATCCCGCAGCAGCGACAACGTTTTTACCGCCTGATTCCGCCACCGCACATACTCTTTGGCGCCGGAAATATTCTCCTCCACCAGAAACGCATAATCCTTGGCGATCCCCGGTTCGATGGCCCGCCGCCATCCATAGATAAAATCCTCTGCCGTCACCGGATCCCCGTTCGACCACCGTGCCTCCTCCCGCAGGGTAAAAGTATAGACCAGACCGTCTTCGCTGATCTGCGGCGGCAGCTTGGCCGCTCCCTCCACTGGTGCCGAGGTTTCCGGATGGTAGCTGGCCAGCCCTTCCCATAAGCCCAGGGCAATCCGGATATCTTTGTTCCAGGCCGCCTGAGCCGGGTCCAGCGTTTTGATTTCATCGCCCAGCGCATAGGTAAAATCCGCCTTCGGCAGCGGTCTTTCCCGCAGGGAGAAGAAACCCAGCATCAGCATCAGCATCAAAAACAAAATTATAAAAACCAGGCGACGCATACCCGATCCTGCCCAATTCAATCCGGAGCCCTTCATCTGGCCGTATAGTCTCCTTATGTACCGGATAACTCGGTTGTATCTGTCAAAGGGAAAGGGATTTTACAGCATATTACTGCCGATACTGCTGGTTTCTATTGCATTCCGGGTACGAGCCTTTTCTATGATTTCTTCCGAGGGGGCCGGCAGCGGCTCCAGCAGGGTCTGCCCCTCCTGGAGGAGTTTAAAGGCTCGTGACACGATACCCTGGTTCGAAAAAAGCTGTTCATAGGTCTTGGGGAAATCTTCAAAATCCCCATCCTGAATATCCTTCATAAAACGGCTCTGCTTTTGCGGAGCATCCGTTATATTCCGGAAATAAACTTCCCCTTCGATCAGCACGGTTTCCAGATAGGCCTGGCTCTGCGGGGAAAGCAGGTTCAGGGTTTCTTCCTCCGAGACTTTGTATTTGATTCCCAGTACATACCGGTAATACGCGGCGGTATATAATTGAGCGGCACTGCGGATCAGATTGGTCTGGACCTGCGGCATTTGCCGAACCGCTTCGCTGACCGCCACATCAATCAACTGCTGAATCAGTTCCAGGTCCGACAATTCGTTATCAACCGTCCAATTCTTATATAGTTCGATCCTCCGGCTGGTGCAAATCGGTAGTGCATCTAATGCCTCCGGATGATTGGACAGCGCCGTAGCCAGGGATACAAGCTGCGAAATAACTTCCGAATCGGTCTCGCGGGCCGCTTGTTTAGTCAACCCCGCCAGCACGGTCTTCCATTGCGAATCATCTTCGGATGCCTGCCGTATGGCCGCTGTAATGGCGTTTCCGTTCAGCCCTTTTACGGCCCAATAGCGCAGCGAAGGAGATTCCTCGTCGAATAAAGCCAGCAAATCCGGGATGATTTTTACATTGTCACAGGCAGCCAGGGCCACAACCGATGTATATCGTATCTCCCGGGCCAGATTCGGATTCTTAGACGAATTCAGGCTTGCCGTCACCTGCTGAAATCCCGCCTGGACGGCAGCCGTAAAGGCATCCGAATAATTCTGACGCGCCTCGGCCGCGGCATCGGGAGCGGAACTGCGGCTGTTTTCAACCAGATTTTGCAGGCTGGCGGTTAGCTGGCCGGCATCTGCCGCCTGGGCTATCCCCTCAAATTGCTCTTTAACAAAATTCTCCACTGTGGCTTTGTCTTCCTCATTGAAAACACTGCGAGTCCGGATGTCCTGAATTGCCTTCGGCGAAACCGCGGCCTGGATACCGGGGCAGGCGACAGCCAGACAAAATAACAGACTTCCTATCGTTTGATACGAAAACAGCGTTGAAACTTTCTTCATATATAACTCCGTGCGGTTCTCCGGGTAGGCTAGGTCTTTATTATACCAGCAGTTACACCATTTTTAAAACCATACCCTACCCGGCTTCCTCCCGGTTGTCAAGCAGATTTATTGCGGTTGCGGTTGGGGTGCGGTGGTTTTTTTCTGTGTTTTCGACCGGAATTTCCCCCCAAAAGGTGCGTTTCAGGGATTATGACGGTCTAAAAAATACCACATAGTCTTATATTTCCCCTCCAGCCTCAGGATACCGTTTTCAAGGGGGACTTCCCCAGCTATCGTGCCATCGGGGTGCAGGGCATAACCTTTCCCGGTGCCGACGGGTACTTTCAGGATACCCGTTACGGTTTCGATCCGCACCGGTCCCAGCCCCCAGTCCCGGCCGACCGTCCGCCGATCCGCCCGGAAGGTCATATCCGTATTCTCGCATCGTCCACACGCCGTGATTAGAATTTTACTGCTCAGGTTCAGGGGCTGGTTATCTAAGGCGGTAACGGTTAGGGCGGCAAATTCCGGCTGGTCCAGCCGGATCAGGGGGGCCGTATCTTCAGAAAACTGCCCTGCATGGCCGACACCAACCCAGGAGGTCTTTCCTTTTGCCTGATATATCCCTTTTCCTGCGCTGTTTGTATCCCAGCTAAAGACGGAATCCCTGCCGGTGGCGGGGGGGAGAACCTGCGTTTGTCCCTCCGCCGATAATTCGGCCCGATTTTCCAGCAGGGATAAAACCGGACCCTGCAAGACAAAAAGGAAGCTGTCTTTGTATTTTTGCTGGATGGTCGCCAGTTGAGAAAGATCAGAAGGAATCTCCCGTTTTCCCACGGGCAGAACCGGAATCCCGCCATCCCGGAATAGTGCCGCGCCGGCCCGCATAAAACCCCACTTGGCGGGATTGGAATCAATATCAAAAAAATTGCTCAAACAGTTCCGTGTCCAATCCTGACTGTGGGAATACGAATAAATCCAGATACCATCCCAATCCTGACCTGCCCCAAAAGAGGCGACGATCGGGACACATTCCGCCTGCGAATCCAGCGGGGCCGGGTGATTGTATTCCGTAACGGTAAAGGGTTTTCCCGAAAGTTTGCTCAGGGCAAGCCCCCAGAGGATTGCCTGTTCCGCATGGTCGGTCATGGCCGTTTGTTCAATAAGCCAGTTTTCCGGATCCCAGGGCTGGCTGGGAAAGTGCGGGTGCTGCCAGTAGGAGTGCGCGTCGATAAAGTCCATATCACTTTGGGCATACAAACCCAGCGGCCCAAAGACAATGGTGCCGGTTACCAGGGCCTGGCAGCCCAGCTCATTTCGCAGGAAACTGCGCATCCCGTCAAAAAAACGCTTTTCCGTGTCCGCATAAAAGATCATTCGGTCCGTTAACCGCTGCTGCGACTCACTCCAGCTATAGATCTGGACGGTTCCCGCTTCCAGCGATTCGGCGGCGTCCAGTTCATAGGAAGCACCCGGACATAACACAATACTGCGCAGATAAACCGGACCCATCTGATCCCCGAATTCAAAATTCAGCCGGGCGTTTTCGTCATCCTCTGGTATCGTAAAGCATAAGGGATACTTTCTCCAGCTTTCCGACAGGGTAATTTGCTGGTAAAAACCTAAGCCCCTCCACGGCGGATGTCCTTGCCCGATATTAACCCGAATCGAACGGGATTCCGCTGCGGCTGCCTCAAAAACCAGGGTATAAGCCCGGCCTTGCTTTACCGGAAACTGCCGCTGATTGAACTGCAAATGCCAGCCGGCTGTACTGATCTGCACCGGCTCCAGCGCCAGCCCCTCCTGTTCCTGCCAGCGAATCCAGGCAAGATTCGCCCTGGCCCCGGCATGCTGCTCCAGAAACCAACCTTCCGGCAGCCCCTCCGCCGGGGATTTCTTTAATTCGCCGTTAATCAGTAAATTAGCTCCTAGCGGCTCACTGCCGGCTGACCAGACCTGCCGGAGTTTCTCTGTCGTCTCATATCGTTTTTGCAGCCAGTCGTTATATTGCCCCTGCAATATCTCCGCATAATACGCCGGCAAATTAGGCAAACTTTCCGCCGCATCCCACATGAACAGGCTGTCTTCATTGGTAATTTCGACCATAGCTACCGCCGGATCGTCGGCAAAACGCATGTGGCGGTAGGGATTCTCATACCCCAGAAGCTGCCGGGCATAGTCCTTCTGGGCATCAATCAATGCCGGGGTAAAGATAGTGACCTTTTTATCCATATCCTGTTTCGAGTCAGGTAAACCCAGATGTACGCTATGCTTGCGGCCGACATGCAGATTCATATTTACGTAAATTCCGTGCGATGCCAACTGATCGATGAAAAAACCCAGCCGGTCCAGGGCTTCGGGATAAATATTCTGCCCCGTATTGGGATCCCATATACCCCTGGGCCAGTTCGCCGAATCCATGTGATGCAGCCGCACCGCATTGACTCCCGCCGCCGCCAGCCGCCCGGCAACCACCTTGGCATCCGCATGGGTGGGAAAATTGGCTCCGAATGACAAATTAACTCCCCATAACCGTACCGGCTGGCCCTGCCCGTCATAAAAATGTCCCTCACGGGCACTCAGACGGATTTCTCCGTCAATTGGTCTATAGGGATAAGCAATAACCGAGTCAGGATGAGCCGCCGCCGGAATCACAAACGGCACAAATTCCTTCGCTGCCGCCAACCGGCAGATTGCTATCGCCGTCCAAATAACTATCACTGCCTTATTCATAAAATTTACCTGTACCCGTCAATCAGGAATCATTGTCTTTCGTCAAAACCAGTTTATAAGTTTCTCCGGCCTGGGTGGAGAATTCCAGCACGGGTCCGGATAAGGTGGTTATCTTTTTATCACCGGCCATCAGAATTATGGAACCATCCTTCCAGGGATTCAAAATCCGGCAATCGGCCCCGCGACGGCTGAAAAGCTGGATGTCCGTTACCAGCCCCTTTTGCCGCTGGGCGGTAACTTCAAAGGCCCCTTCCCCCACCAGCCCGGCAAATCGGCCGTCCAGATTTGCGGGAAGTACAGGAAAGAGCCGTAACAACGGCTTACCCGTGGCGTCCGGATGCGATTGCAGCAGGTGTTCAGCGATCACGCCGGCCGCCGCGAAATTCTCGGTATAAACTCCGCCCTTCATGAAAGCCGGTATCTTTTCCGCCAGGGCCAGTTCGATCACGCCGTTGGGATACAACCGTCTCCGCACATCGGCAAGAAACTGGGCCAGGCTGTCATCCAGACCCAGTCGCGCGCGGGCCACTCCCAGCGTTATCATACTGTTCGTACCATTCGTTTGGATCACCCGCGCGGTGCAACGGGCCATCTCGACCTGTTCCGGATCAGACCAGAAGGTGGGATCTTCCGCCGGAAACACCGGGACCAGGGGAACGGGAATGTTGTATTCGATGGGGGGAGCACCTGGAACATCCACAAATATTTTTCCTTCCGGTGTCTCAAAGGTAGGATAGTCGGGCAACTGCTTCGCCAGTTGTCGCCAGCGGGCCGCTTCCTCGGAATCGCGCTGTAAAATGTCCGCCGCCTCAGCCGTGGCCAGTAAATGGTAACGGATGAAAGCGATAGCCGACGCGCTGTCGCGGTTCCGCTCGAAATTCCGGGTAACGATTCCCCAGTGTTCCGGCGAAAAAGTCGGAAATATGTGCAGTCGGCCATCTTTGGGAACATAAGGCGCACAGTCCTCCCGCTGGCTCCGATGCAAAAACCAGTCGTAGAACCGGGCCACCTCTGCCAGCATCGGATAAGTATGCTGTTCCAGGAACTCCCGGTCGCCGGTGTACTGCCAATGCCGCCAGAAATGCTGCATGACCCAGGCCGAGATTTCCATGGTGAGATCGTACACATAGCTGGCGAGCATCAGCCGGTCCCGCCGGATGGGGTAATCCCCCGAAGTGAAACAGGCTCCGGGTGTGTCCGGGCCATAGGCAAACTTCGTATAGGTCTGAGCATTGGGAAAGGTCTGGCAAAAACGATCAAAATATGGCTGGGCCAGCTCCGCATGATTGCAGATGAAAGCCGGCCAGAACTCCTGCTCGAAATTGTAATTGAGCATGTAGATCCCATGCCAGGGGGCCAGATCCGCCCAGATCCAGTTGCCGAGCAAACCGGGAGCCACCGCCCCGGGTCGGGAGCAGCAGGCCAATAGATAGAGATTCCGGTAAAACAATCTCTCCGCCAACTCCGCATCACGGGCGGATGCCTCGTCTTTTTCATTGGCCGCTTTGATCTCAATAGAACTGCGGGACCAGAACCGCTGCCATTGGCCGGCATGTTGGGCATGTACTTTTTGCCAATCGTCATCGGCGGTTTCTCTGGCCAGCCGGCATGCCTTTCCCAGGGGGGACGATTTTTCGTCACGGGTGGTACAAACAGCCGCGGCGATAGTAATCCAGGGGTCTTGGGTGGAATGTACCCGGCACACGGACCGGTCCGTCTCTTGTGACAGCTCTATCTCAGCGCCTGTCACTGCGGCAGCCACGGCCACGTCAAATCCATCGGGAAAAGTCGGTTCGGCCGGTATATGCTGCATGACCCAAAAGGTTTTTCCCGTAATACCTGTCTCCGGCGCAGCCAAGGGTGCATTAAACGGATCGCTGGCATTTTCCGGCGATGGCTGGCTCATAAATGCCGCTGGCGCCGGCGGTTTTTTCGTCCAGTCGAGCGTCTCCCGCGGCCGGAACACCTCCGCCCGCAGTTCCCCGGCGGCATCGGCGGGTACTCGGATGAGTACCACATTGCGATCTCGTTCGATGAAGGCAGTCACCTGCCCCTTGGGTGTAGCGAAGGTAAGGGTAGCATTCGCCAGCCGCAAACGCAGATTGGAGATTTCACCCAGACCGGAAAGACGGATTTGACCGACCGGTTTGGGAGTCGGCGAAAAATTCATTTCTATCGGCTGCGAGCAGTAGTAGTTTCCGAAATCCCACGTTCCTTTGGTTACCTGCTCAATCAATTGGTCGCAGGTAATAGTCGGACGATCATGGCTGGTGTTGTATCTCCGGTCCCAAACATCGTTCTTGCCCAGGGTAAAGACCAGCGTGTCTCCGTCCGCCCAGACCGAGGCGCCCAGATCCCCGTTGCCCAGCAGTAAACCAAATAGTGGTTCACCGGCCGGTTGTGCCATTAGAAAATCGTGGCTGGACACCGCTGTTTGATCGGCCAGCAAAGCCCCGGATAATAGAACGGGCATATTCAAATAACCCAATGTTACGAGCCACACGAGAACCAGTTTTGTTTTCATCGTTTCAACTCCATAAACTTCCAGCTAATATCCGAATACTGAAAAATGGTGCCCGACAGTCGCTGCTGGGAACCCGCTAGATTGCCATCGGGACCTTTCCCGGCGGTCAATTCCGTCCACGAATATTCTCCATTTTCGTAATCGAAGGTTTCCCCATCGTCATCGTACAGCAAAAAACGGCCGGGGGCCGAGCCGTAATGCCGAACCTCCAACGGCAGGATTTCTCCGGTTTGCGGGGTGCGGAGCTGGGGGGGGATCATGGGGATAATACCGCCATCGGGTACAAATAACGGAATTTCCTCCAGTTTGGCTTCTACGGTAATGGTTTGATTTTCCCCGGCCAGTTTCCCGGTATAAAAATCATACCACTTTCCTTTCGGCAGGACCACCGTGCGGGATGTTTGCCCCGTGAATACCGGCGCCACCAAAAGACACCCGCCCAGCATATACTGATCTTTAATATCCTGCCTCAGGGCCAGCTTATAAGGATTTTGGGTATCGTCCAATATTCCTTCGATGACTTTTTGCTGATCCCGGAAGCCCTGCACCAGCGGCATCGGGCGAATAGGGGGGGTACCGTGAAAATGATATTCCGCAAATGTGGAATACAGGTACGGAAGCAATTGTATTCTCAGTAAGGCCGCTTCTTTGACCGCCTCAAATACCTCCGGATAGGACCAGGGCTTGGTACCGCTGCCCCAGGCATTGATCATCGCCAGCGGTGAAAAACAGACCGACTGCATCCGCCGCAGCCATTCCTCGCCCGTGGCTGAATCCCGCACCTCCGGCGTCCAGAGCACCCCGGCAAAGCCCGAATTAATCAGCGCAGTGATAAAATCTTCATGCCGGTAATAATCGTTGTAAATAACAAAGGGAAAACGGCAGCCGCCGGTGTTCGAGGCCCGCACCAGACCGTAGGTGCGCCGATTGATTTTCCGGTATTCCGCCATCAGCATATCCTGCATGAGCAGCCCGTAAACCTGCCTCATCTGCTCCGCCTCCGTTCCCGAAGGAAAGGCGGCCACGTCCGGCCATAAAAATTTGTCATATCCGTCGCATTCATCGATCTTGAAACCCGCCACTCCCATCTGGATCAACTGCCTGCCAAAATAATCGGAAAATATACCGCGGGCTTCCCCCAGCGTATAATCCGGCACAATCCCATTCCAAACCGTGTGGGTACCGGCATAGGGCAGCATCCGGTCATATAGTATAGATGCAGGAGCGATGTAGGGATTGATCCATAAATTGATTTTTACCCCTTTTTCCCGCAGGGTTTGCAGGAAAACTGCGGGCTGGGGAAATCGCCCCGGATCCCAGACATACGAACAGGGATAGGATCGGTCCATCCAGCCCGGCTCCAGCCCGATAAAATCCAAAGGAAAGCCCTGGTCGGCAAAAGCCTGTACTTCCTGTAAAACCTCCTGGCCCGAAAACAGCGTATGGGTCCGGTAGGTGAAGCCCAATCCCCACTTGGGCGGCAGGCAGCCGCCCCCGCCGTACAGATTGTACTTCTGGACCACTTCCAGCAGCGAAGGACCGCCGAATACCAGAATTTCCGCATTCTCCGCCGGGACCAGAATTTCCACCGTATCCGACTCCGGCATGGCTTGCCAGCCGGCATCCGTATTCCGGTTAAATATCCGGGGGGGATGGGGGCTGTCAACCCGTACCGCCGTACCCGCATAGACCGTAAGATAACGTGCGGAATTAATCAGCACCCCGTACCCCTTGCTGGAAACATAAAACGGTACCGGGGCATGGGTCCGCCCGTTGTCCTGCCCGTCATAGTGATCCACGTGCAGATAATAAATAGAACCTCTTCGGTTTATGTGCTTGAATTGCAGACCCAGCCCATACAACTGCTCTTCTTTTTCGAGAGGGAACTTGATATAGAGCTTTCCCTGCCGGCGGGTTATGGTTATCTCTTCCGGATTCAATGGAAACGGCGTTTCCGGAAATTCATTGATTCTTGCCAGGTTGGGAGTAATCCCTGCCGCATCCAGCAGATTGATTTTTTCCTTTTCACCCCCGGCGTATCTCCAAACTCCGTGCGCCACGGCCTGCCAGCCCGTATTTTCCTTTGCGGTTACAGGATTCGAAATAACAATCCCTATGGCGATAAGCAATAGGAGATACCATTTTAGCAGAATGCGATGTTGGGTACTGTCATGCATAAAAGATTCCTTACAGGCGAATTATTTATGGCAACCTCTGAAAACTACTGTATCCTAGCCCCGACCGTGAGGGAGGGGGTCAAAAACACTATTTTACGTTTAGATATTCGTATTAGTAGAGGTTCCTTTATTTCTTGTCCGTAGTTGAGAGTTTTTTATACGTTATGATAGCCGAGCCGGGCTGGTCCTGGATGGTAATGACCAGACCTTTTTCCATCAGGTCCCGCCCGGTCATTTCCGTGTTGCCTGGCACATCCAGATTCGTCAGGGTGTACGTAGCGTCGGCTTCCAGCCCGTTGGGTTTTATTTGCAGGGAATCCCGGCTGCATTTTTCCCGGCGAAAGGCCTGAATCATGCCGTCGGGCCGGTCGGGTTGGTCGGGTCGGTGGAATTGCCAGGCGATCCAGTCGGTAGTGAGGAGGCTGTAAGGTGTCATCGGATAATAATCGCCGAGATAGCAATCGGCTACCTGCCGCCACTGCCGGATCAGCCGCCGGTAAATATCCCAGTCCACTTCGTTCTTGCGAATATCGAACTGAATCCCAAAGGCCGGGCACATGTAGCTGCGTGTCTGATAGAGATATTGCTGCATATTCAGCATCATATTATGGCCGAAATACGGAAACCAGGACGCAATCCCATACGTATGTCCCTGATTGCCATTGTCGCAGGAAGGGTGGCCGTAAAAATCCTGATAATCGCTGCGTAGCAGGGGAACGGCCCGCCGCAGGGTTTCCAGGTCATTGCGGCGGCCGCCGGCGCAGGAATCAATCCACAGCCGGGGATTGCGGCGGAGCAGTTCATCCCAGAAGGCCAGGTACCCCTGGACATGCAGGTTTTCCGTAATCCCCTGGCGGTCCTCCGCATCATTGGCCCGCCAGCGGCCCAGCGGCGCCATGTTGAAGTCCTGCCGATACACATCGATCCCTTCCTCATGAATCAGTTTGTCGATGCAGTCCGTCAGCCATTGCCGGGCCGAGGGTTCTCCCAGATTTACGATATATTGCAGGCTCGGGTCCCACGGTATCTTTAACAGGGCATCGGGATTACTCTTGGCCGTAATCGACCAGGGGTAGGCGGATTCTGACTCAAACCAGGCAATCAATCCCATGTTGCGCTCATGCACATAATCGCTGATGGCCTTGAGGCCGTTGGGGAACCGGTCCCGGTCCACCATCCACTGACCCTGCCCGCCGGGAAACCAGCCGGCGTCCATCCACCAGTAATCCGGCAGGGCTTCCTGTTTGGCTAATTCGTCGATAAAGAATTTTTCGATCTGTTCGTTATTGTTGCCCCAGCGTAAGGTCCCGTAGGTACAATAGGTCAGAATCGGCCGCAGCGGTTTATCGCCGAGCTGACGCGGCACATTATGGGTCAGCATCCAGCGGCGCCACAGATTTTGCGACCGAACCGCATCTTCCCCTTTCCAGAACAGCAGCACCATCAGCGGGCTGCGCACCTCTTCACCGGGTTTCAGATAGAACCGCGTCAGCTCCTGCCCGGCGGTAATCCGCAAATCTTTATCCTGATTCCGCTGGAAAAAGGCGGACCATTGTCCGGTCCAGCCGATGGCCAGGATAACGCCGCCGCCTGGCCCGGCCACATTAAAATAGGGAAAGGCCATATCGCAGGGCCGCCCACCATCCGGCGCAAACCTCCGCCGCATATTATGTACCATGACCTGCTCATAGGGCGCATAGCTATCGGGCATGCAGGCGTCTCCCTGACTGCCGCGCAGGATAAATTCCCCATCTTCTCCACGATGAAGTATCATATTTAAACCCTGAATATTCTCCAGAATGGGAGTGTCTTTATCACCGCTATTTTTAAAGTAGAGCGTCCACTCCACCGCCGGAAAATCCCGGTATTCGACCGCCGCACACCGGAAAACCACACCGGTGTTGGGATCGGTATAGGTAAGGGTGTGCCGCGTTCGATTCTCATCCATAGCCTGAGATTCCCGCTGGAGATCCCACGACCCCAGACAATCCCCGGCGGATTTGCCATCATAGGTGAAAGAAAAGAAATCCTTTCCAAAGGTGAACCGGTTTTCCAGGGCAGGTTCTGGTTCTTCTTTACCTTCAAAGTGCACAGCAGCAAATCGCCGGGCTTCCGCCATTTCCTCAGGTATCGGAGAAACGGCACAAGCCCATTGGGGAATGACCAGCCAGCCGGCGAACACTAGAAAGCAATCAATACAGAATCTCATCATATACACTCCTTTCATACCATCCGGATTTATATTGTACTATTTTTTGCATAGAAATACATTAAGATTATGATCCTTTTTACTCAGGTTCTATTTCTGATTGTCCAAGTTATTGGTTCCCGGCATATACCCCATACTCCATCCCCGCCTCAACAAAGGCCCGGATATTGTCATAGGGCGTCTCATCGAAAAAGAAGTCGGTGGTGGAGAGGATAAAATTGCCGCGTTTCTTGATTTTCTGAACCACCTCTTTCACCCGCTGTCGTACCTGCTGGGGGGTGGCCGTCTTCAGAAACTCCACCTGGTCGATATTGCCCCGCAGGACCATATCCGGCCGGAGGATTTTCAGGGCTTTGTCCAAATCCACATCCCCAAAGGGCGGCGGCGTCAGATAGCCGAAACTATCCATCCCCAGCTCATTATACAGATGCAGTAACTTCATGGAATCGCCGCAGTTGTGATAATTCACGAATGCTCCCATCTGGTGGATCGCGTCAATCAGCCGCTTGTCATACTCCAGCACAAAGTTTTTAAAGAAATCCGGCCCGACGGTGCTGGTGGTGAGATTGGCGGTAAATTCGATTACATCCGCGCCGGCTTCGATCATCTTTTTATCCTGCTTGATAATCCATTCGAGGAAAAACTCGGCCATCTCCCGAAAGAACCCCTCATCCAGATAGGGATCCATAAAGATCTGGTCCAGTTTCCGGTAGGCATCCATGACATTAATGACCCCGCCGGTGCAGGAATCGACCAGGCCCTTGTCGCCGACGGCTTTTCTGGCCCGGCGGATGAGGCTGCAATCGATATTATCCATTGGCGGGCAATACTTTCGGAAAATCTCAAAGTCCTCTCTGGTTTTGAGCATATGCTCATCAATGGCAGCCACAATGAGATATTTTGAGCTGCGTTTTTTGTTTTCGGTCTGCCGAAGCTCACCGCCCGGGGTTTGGATGGTGATGGTCTTGTGGCGGGAATCCTCGTCTCCCTCCTCCACCACCGTGACATCCCAGTTCTCCGCGGACCGCTGGGCAAAGGTATGCGGCTGCCAGTTGGCCGACCAGCCGTCCCAGTTGGTCCCCAGCGTATGCATCACATCGAAGCCGAAATAGTCGCAGTACTCCACAAATTTCTCGACCGGATCAAAATCCACCGGATCGAAAAACCGGTCCATCGCCGGCTTATAATCGAACATCTCATAGGTGGTGTTGTAGTACAGAAACGGCGCGATCGGCATTCGATCGGTTTTTTCCCGTTTAAACGTCTTTGTCAATCTTTCTCTACCGGTCATGTTTAATACTCCTATAGTATGTGAATTTGTAAGAGGTCATCATTCAGGGGGTAGGTTGTTGCGGTGGGACAAGCCAATTCAGTGCCTCCACCGGCCAGAGTCCCAATCGCTCGAAACCCGCCGGCGTCGGCTGTTCATACTGGACATAAGCTTGAACTTTCCCCATGATATTGTATAATGGATCACCATCCGCTCTTGAACCAAATACACCAAAACCCATTAACAAAGTGTTTTCGAGATCGATTTGAAGTTGTTTTGCGCCGATTGCGTCACAGCGGATAATGCCCGTGGAAGGCGGCGACGCATTCCAATGGTATTGGTCAAATTTTCTGTCACACGGTTGTGAGAAGTTTAGCACGATTAACCGGCAGTCTTTCAGCTTCACACGTGTGTAGCAGTTTTCGCTTTCCCCTGAATATGTCTGCAAAGCGTTGTCGGGACTAACCAAAGTGCAGTCATCGTAAATGACGTCAGGGAATTCAGGCATCGAGGTATGGTTGGCGCCGACATATCCGGCTCCGCAATCGCCCGGCCAATCGGCATTCATGAAAAAGCATCCCCGGTAGAGGACAGGCTCATCGGGACGCCCAAGAAAAGCCCTGGCTCCGCCACCAACAGCCTGACCGATGCCGACGCAATTTTCAACTATGGTGGAGAAAGGCTGCGGGTGACGCTCACTGAAGGGGCCCTCCCATGTGTCCCATTGATCCGCCCAGAACATGCAGTTGCCTGCTGCCACGTAGAGATTGCGATAAATCCATCGATCCAGCCCAAGGGCCAGGAGGTCCACATCTGGATAATTCTGGATCGTCACCAGGGTTTTTTCCACTCCTTCACGCTGCTGGTCGGTCAGATTTTTATCTTTGAGTATCTGTTGATACTTTGGCTCCACCACCCTTCGCAACCAACGCCACACAGCCCCCGGCAGACACCAGCAATCGCAACTTTTGAAGCCAAGCTGCGGATCGCTAAGGTCGATCACAACCCAACCTTTGGCGCCCGAACCGAGGCGGCCGTCGGCATCGCCGATAATCGTGTTATAGGCCCCAGCCGCTCCGGGGTGAGGAAAAACCAGAGACCCTTCAAAATAGGTATCCGGTCGAATCACGATAGTATGGCCGCCTTCTTCATCCGGCACGGCTGACAGCGCCGCCTGAATGGTATGGAATGCTTTTGGCCAACTGCTGCCGTCCGTGTTGTCACCAAGTTTCGATACATAGATTGTTTTACCCTTCCGCCCGGTAAAATTGGCTGAAGTCGGATCAAAAGACAAGGACGGCCAGTTAGTCTTTATACGTTTTTCCGCAACCGGGAATCCAGGTACTCCCAGGTCGGTAATCCACTCCGTGGGCCATGGGCCGATTCGTTCGAAATCCCGCGGCACCGTCTGCTCAAATTGTACATAGACTTGATTGTTGCCCGTGGTGGCATATGATACTTCACCGCTGCTGGCGCCGAATAACTTGTAGCCCATCATGCGGCAATGTTCGAGATCGACGTGCAGTTGGCTGGCGTCCTTGGCATTGCAGTAGATGACTCCTGAGGAAGCCTGATCGGGGCCAAACTGGGTCTGCGCGAAATTCAGCACAATCAGCCGGCAGTCTTTCAGCTTCACACGGGTATAGAGGCTGTCATCATGGGAACAGGCGGCGCGTAAGGCATTATCGGGCGAGACCAGGGTGCAATCTTCAAATGTCACCTCCGGCTGTTCCGGCATTGCAGCATTTTGGGCACGGATAAATGCACCGCCGGCGTTTTGCCAGCGGTCGAGATTCATGAAATGGCAGCGCCGAAACTGGAGCGGCTCATCCTTGCGCCCAATGCCGCCATCCAGATACGCACCGGCCATACGTCCGATACCGATGCAATCCTCCACCAGCAGGGTACAAGGCGTATTGCTTTCCTGGCCCGCGGCATAGATGCCGAAGGCAGTTTCGCCGCCGGTGGCACAAATACGGCGGAAGATCCATCGGTCAAAGTTAAGATTGGAGGCCGTGCCGGGCGGCCCGCTAAAATTGCGCCAGCCACTGACACTTTTGAAGCCCGATTCGGGTGCATCCGACTGGACAATCTGCCAGTTGCCTTCCTTGGCGGGATCGGGACGGACTGCCACACCCGGAGCGCTGCAATCGATGATGACCCAGCCGGTCGCACCGGAACCCAGCTTGCCGTCAAAATCACCAGCAATCAGGTTGTAGGCCCCCGGTGCGCCCTTGTGCAGGGTGTACAGGTTAGCCTCAACGTACGTATCCGGCCGGATGATAATCCTATGCCCGCCCTTGTCATCCGGCACAGCCGCCAGCCCGGCTTGAATCGTATGAAAGGCCTTCGGCCAACTGCTGCCGTCGGAGTTGTCGCCCTGTTTGGATACATAGATGATGGTTCCTTTGTTACCGGTATAATCAGAGGCAGAAGGATCCGGCGAAACAGCCTGAACAAAATGGGAAAAAACCAAAATCAAACCAATTGCCAAAATTTTACTCATTTTGATTTCCTCCTACCTGGTTTTGTAATGAATTAGTAAGCTAGCCGGCTGGCTTTCGAGGGTTGCCGTTAGCTGGGAAAGCTGCTGGCCGGTCATCTGCCGGGTTTCGCGGATATCGTAGGTTTCCCGGAAGTCCACATCATACGAGGCAGAGGTGTCCAGGGCCTTGAGCTGGACCGTAAACGAAGTTTCCGGAGTTTTCGGACGGCGGAAGATAACGGCCACTCCTTCGCCCAGGTCCGGCCGATGGAACTGCCAGGCACACCAGCTTTCCTCGCTGACATCGATGGCAGAGAGCGGATAAAAATCGCCCAGACATAAGGGACGGAGCAGCTTGATCTCGGCAATCATCTGTTCAGCGACAGGCTCCTGCCAGCGAAAGCCGCAGTTGGTTCCTGTGGTACAGACGCTGCGCAGAGCATAAGGCGACAGGTCATACAGGCCGTTGCCATGCAGCAGCACATAGAAACTCAGTCCCGCTGTGGCCGCCTGGTTGGCTAGCGGATTTCCCCCGCAACCTTCAAATTCGCTGCGGGTAAAGGAACCGCTGGAACGGCTTGCAACCTCCAGGTCAGGTCCGGTACAGCGCCAGTTGGCGTTGTCGATAATCAGGCGCGGGTGCCGCCGGCGCAGTTCATCCCACATGGCATAAAAACCCTCGATGTGGCGAATCTCGGCCATGCCCTGCCGGTCTTCGGCATCATGCGCCCGCCAGAATATGACCGGATTGAAATTGTGGTCCTGCCGGAAGATATCCACACCATACTCGGTAAACCGCTGCGACAGCAGATCGGTCATCCACTGCCGGGCTTCCGGGATTCCCAGATTGAACAGGTAGTTGCCGGGCCAATCCGGCCAGCCCGCCTCCCTTTGGGTGAGCAGCCAATGAGGATACTCCCGGGCAATTCGCGAACCCTCGTTAGCCCGCTGGGGCTCCAGCCACAAAAGAAACTTCATCCCGGCCTGGTGGGCGGCGTCGGAAACCGGCTTTAAACCGTTGGGATAAAGATTCTGGTCGTGAATCCAGTTCCCCGCCCCGTTGGGCCAGCCGCCCTCGAACCATCCGGCATCACGCCAGTGAACCTCGACGCCGCGGCCGGAGCAATTGGCGATGGTTTCTATTTCGGTTTTATCCGATGTGGCATACTCAGCCGGAGTCGGCCAGGTCTGCGAGGCAATGGGAATCGTTACCACCTGACCGTCCAGCCGGGGCACATAGTGCGCCAGCAGCAGGCGGCGAAAGAGATTGTGCCCCCGCATCCGGTCCGGGCCATCCCAGAATACCAGCAGCATCCGCGGCGTCCGGATACTCTCGCCGGCATGTAACTTCAGGTGGGTGAGCTGCTGGCCCATACCCATATGAAGCCGCCCGTTCTCACGCCGGACATCCACCGCCCACTGGCCCGTCCAGCCGATCCCGCCGCAAATGCCGGACCCGGATAATTCCAGATTAAAGTAGGGCAAATATACCTGGGATACGGTTTTTTCGGTTGGATAGGTTATGCTTTCCTTTTCGCCGAGCTTCTGATCCAGCGGCAGAAAGTCGTCCATACGGCCGGGGCCGCCGTGGCCGTAGTGGAAAACCGGTTCGCAACCGGCTAGCAAATCCGCCTGCAAATCCAGCGGCAGAATATTTTGCAAAAGCGGCGAATCCGCGCTGCCGCGATTGGTGAAACGAAGCACCCATTCCACCGCCGGAAATTCGTTGAAGGACGTCAACTCACAGACCATCTCCAAATTCGTCTTGGGGTCCAGCCAGGTAATGTCGCACCGGACTTTCCCCTCGCCGCGAATTTCCTGACCGATGGTTTTTTCCCATCCTGCCAGAAAATCCGCTGACCTCCGGCCATCATATACAAACGAAAACGGCACCGTTCCGCTCAGCGCCGCCTGCTCACCCAGCGGGGCTTTTACCTCCTTGACCGCCTGGTCCGCCAGCAGAAACCGGTTCAGCCAGTTCTGCTGCATATCCGTTTCCCGGCTCTGCGCCAAGGCAGACTGGCCGGAAAAACACCACACCATCATCACCATAACCAGCCAATGAAATTTACCATACGCTTTCATTTTAAGTTTGTTTTCCATATTCTTTTTCCTCTGTATTTTAGAAGGTTGTTAATTTTTTCCGGAAATTCCAATACTATTTCCCATACTCGAAGGCAATATGCCGTATGATTGTACCGGACGAGCCGGGATTTTTGTCTCCGCGCACCACAATCTTGATGGTATGAGTCTGCTGCGGGGTAAGGCCGGTCTGAACGAACGCAAACGGATAGGGCAGGGCACACTCCGGAAAGAAACAATCCACCGTCTGCTGCAATACCTCGTCGATATAAACATCCGCCCTGCCCGCATCGGGACCGGCGGCGGCCCGCCAGTAGATGCTGCTGCCCCGGAAGGTGAACCGGATGCTTTGTCCCGCCCTGGCGGCGGTGCTGGCCTGCCCCTGGTAGTAATGCTCACTACTCTCCACCGTCCAGCCGTCGCCGTCATACTGCACATTCGGATCGGCCGAACCGACGATGCGGGTCTTGCGGCTCTCGATCGGATCGCCGGATTCCGGATGCGGCTCATACGTGTACGAATCATACGGAGGGAAATAACGGGAAGGTGTACTGCCTTCCTTCAGAGTGATAGTCAGAACCCGGTCTTTTTGCTGACTGGTTCTCCAATCCCAGAAATTATAGGCTCGCAAGGTCTGCCCGCAGACGGAAGGGTCGACTCCCTTTTCATCGGCCAAAACCGTGGCAAACAGTTCATTGTCCGGCTGATCGAACAGTTTCGCCATAGGCAGCCAATCCTGTTTGGCCAGGTCGCTGCATGCCGAGATGCAGAGGGAAGCGTCGCGGAAACCAAAGGCCGCGAATCGCTTATCCGCTATCCCCATCAGAATTCCGATCCGCAGGTACTTCTGCAGATAGGTGCTGTAGATGGTATTGCCATAGATGCCCCGCCGGCTGAATCCCACCCGGGACGCCTTGCCGCCCAGGCCCGGCTCCGTCCAGGTGCCGTTGCAAAACTTGAACCATTTACCCGGCGCCATCTTATCGGCGATGGCACAGCGAGCCACTTCATTGTATGTAACGAAGCTGTTTAGTTGACCCTTTTTGGCGACGAAGCCGTTCCAGCAGGTTACATAGAAATAGCCACCCCGGACATCGGTATAAAAATCAAAATCAGCCGGTCCCATTTCAAAACTGGATCCCGCGTAGTCCTGTGTGTTCGGAAGGGCGCGCGTCAGGACGTCAACAGGTTTACTCCAGGTCAGGCCCATATCCTGGCTCATGGCCATGCGGGTTTTCTTGGTGCACCAGCCCTGTTCGCCAATGGGTTCACATTCGGTATGAATCAAGGTGTACAGGGTTCTGGTCGGTTCGTCCCACCACAGACCGACACCCAGAAAGCCGCCGCCGTGAGCACCGGACAGGTCGGCTGCCCCGTCGGGTTGACGTTCCAGATGATCGAGGTCCGGTCCCTTGTAGCGCATGACGCGGCAGTTCCCAAGGTAGAGATCCTGCCATTTAACATGCATGAACCAGACTTCGCCATCAATGACCACCTGGCGAAAGCCGCAGTCAAACAGACGATTCTCGTGGTCAGCCCCCCACCAGGGCGATTCCTTTTCAGTCACGTCCCAGGCGAAAGGCAGGGAAGCCGCGGCGGAATCCGCTGCTGGCGGGTTTGACGTCGCTGCGGTGGTTTCCTCTGCCGCCTCCGCAGCCAGTCTCACCCCGCAGCACGATAGAAACAGAACTACCGCCGTCCGGAGGCAGAGTACCCATAAAGACCTATTCCCTGTTCGTTTACTGTAACTACCAGCTATACGGTCAACCAAATACTCTCGTTTCATAATAATTTCCTCAATAAATCCCTGTCACCTGGACCGAACCATTAACATCGTGCAGACGAACGATTTCCTTTCCCGCATCGAAATCATTCCACGGCTGGCCATTGACCACCACGCTCTGGATGGGAACTTGCCGTGGATGGCGGAAACGCAGATTAACACTCTGGGGAACATTCCGATTGGGTATTTCGATGGTTGCGTTGATCCGGCCGTTGTCCACATCCGAAGTGATCTCGTAGGCCAGTGTCCCGAAGTACGTCGGGGCATTCTTCACCGAAATCTTCTTGCCCTGCTCCAGCCAGGCACGCGGTGTGCCGCGGGCTATCCACAAGGATTGCCCCTCCTCCATCACCAAAAGGTTGCGGAAGCATTCCAGGAACCAGCCGGCCGTCCCGTTGTCCGGCGCCTCACAGTTGGTGTATTGCCCCAGATGCCCCCATTCCCACATCTTGCCATCTGCCCCCGTCATGGCCGCATAGATATTCATCCAGAACCGCAGGAAATTCGGCACATCATCCTGCAGCAGGTAGATATTGGCATTGTGCGAGGCTTTGGGCAGGTTGGCTCCATAGCAATTCCAGAACCAGCCGTCGCCGGTCTCTCCCCCGGCTTGGACCGAGGCCGTTATCTCTTCCATCACGTTCATGGTGCTGGCGATGTTGGGCGGCAGGATGTAAGCCGTGACCTTGGGGGATGATCCTACCTCCTCCATCACCGTCAGGGTATCGTTTATACAGGCATCGCCGGCATCCAGGGCGGCAAACGGCTCCGCCAGCGGCAAAGCCCCAATGATAATATCACACTGGGGACGCTGGAGAGAACCATACTCCAACGCCAGAATTTCGCCCCGCGTATAAGGTACGCAAGGGATAAAACTGTGATAGACCCCGTCGCGCCCCAGCCGCACCGGCGAAAGTGCCGCCTCCTGCTCCACCACCCGGCTGATATCCTTGCGAAACGCCTCCGCCTCCTGATGATACTTCCGGCCGGCGTCCGCATCAAACTCCCTCAAGGCATCCGCAAACCGCTGCAGTCCCTGCAGGGAAAACGCGTTGTCAGAATAATACCAGCGCCATTCGCAACTGGGCAAGGCATAATCCCCCAGCATGCACGGCGGCATCAGACCGGCCGCCAGCAGGTCCTGACGGTTGGGTATGTTTTTCATATACAGGGTCCGCTGCCGGATAATCCAGTCCGCCGCCGCCTGCAAGCGCTGGCGATTCTGCTGGAACCACTCCTTATCGCCGGTCAGAAAATAGCGATCCGCCATAGCAAACAGCATCCGGCCCGTCGAGGCGTGCGTCCCGTCATGGCTGTAGCCCATGTCATGCCGCATGCTGGTCGCCCACTCCAGCGCCCCATTGCCATCGGTATAATCGCCGTCCGACTTCCCGCCGGGGGACTTCAGGAAATGCTGATACACCTTGTCCGCTTCCTCGTGCAGTCCCACCATATCCATATCGTGGGCCACCCGACCCACCTCAAACGCCAGTCCGCCCCACATATGCTTGCCCTTCAACTGATTACAGGCCGCCCGCCAGGCACCCGTCCAGCGTTCATCCGAAAGCTGCACCTGCATGGGCGGTTCTTCCACCGGCGGAAAGGGGGGCACTGCCGTTCCCGCCGGGCAGGTCGATAAACGTACCTTTTGCATGACTTCTTCCCATGAAGCCGCCTCGCGATGCTCACGGGTCATTTGCCGGATTGTCCTGAGATTCTTCATCGTTAATTCCTGAACGAACTGCCGGGCGGTTTGGCCGCCGCCGACCTTTGTTATAAAAATCCCGTGTTCCGGAATCAGGATCGGCCCGTTCGCCAGGTCACTAATCCGAAAGGTAAAACCACCGGTCTTTGTCCACACCGTAACCCGGCTATCCAGAGCCGGCTGACCGGCAGCCGTGTACAACAACGGTACCATGATACCCCGCCTGGCAGCCCCCATAGCCCGCGACTGCCACTGGTTGCCGCCGGTTACCGTTGTACCTTTGTCCTCCACCAATGGCTTCACCGGCCCGGCTATAGCCACATAGGTTTCAATCCTCCCGCCAAAATCAGACTGCTCCGTCCCGGCCTGAAATCCCCATTCCATTTCCACATCTATCCTCTGCCACACCCCCATCCCCGGGCTGGTCACATGGATATCCGGCACCGCCGGTCTGGCCCCCTCGTAGAAAACCGCTACCAGTTCCGTGGCGGAGCCGCTGCGATACCAATCCCTGCCGTCTTTGTGGACGTGGATCGGGATCTCCTCCGTCGAACTGCGTTTATAGGTCCAGGTTCTCCGGTCAGCCGATACCTCCGGCCCGCTCAAAATCTCATCCTTCGACCAGCCAAACCACCCAAACCCGGTGGGAAACGACCGTACCTCCACCGTTTCCGGCGAGGGAATTTCCGCGGCATCAGACGGCCATTGCAGCTTTACCTGATAACCTGCCAGCCTACCCGTCCACAGCAGCCCCGCCAGCAAGCCGCCCTTGGGCTGGGGGGGCAGCGGTTCCAGCAATTCTGGTATTTCATACGAGATGCTTCGCCGGTCCTGCTCCGCCATTTCATAAAAAGCCGTCCGATACACCTTATCCATCCGCTCCAGCCGCCGGGGGATAAAATACGCCTCCGGTTTTTCCTGTACCGCCCGGTCCGCCCGCCAGCCATAGGCCCACGGCGAAATGTCCACCGGCTGGCCTGCCATCTGCACCAGCCGGGCCTCATCCACTACCCCTGTAATCTGCCCTGCCTCCTCCGCCGCATATAAACCACCAACTGCCATCACGAACACTGCTGCCGCCGCTGACATCCATATTGTTTGTTTTTTCATAGATTTTCCTTCATATACCAACGTGTGATTTTACCTGAATTTCATCTCCGTATTGTGCCGGTAAGTCCTGTCAAAAAACATGGTAAAATGCGAAATATATTTGTTATTTTGCGAAAATCCGGATATATTATTCGATGCGGATGGAGTATTGTATATGCCTGATATAGCTAGAGTTGTATTGCTCATCGATGTTTCCTTTGCCGCCGCCCGGGGATTTCTGGCCGGGATCGCGCAGTATTGCAGCCTTTTCGGCCCCTGGCGGATCTACCGGGAACCGATCGCTCCCTACAAATCCTTTACCGGAAAACAAAGCACCCTGTCCAGGATTAAACACTACCAGCCGGACGGGATTATCCTGATGGCGGATACCCATAATCCCAAAGAAATCATCCGCATGGAAAAACCCATTATTATCCCTGCCGAATTGTCCCACCTGGATTCCAATATACCCACCATTCATTCCGATTGTCCGGCCACCGGGAAAATGGCGGCGGAACATCTGCTGGAGCGGGGTTTCCAACATTTCGCCTATTGCGGTTTTCCCAGGGTCTATTGGTCCAGAGAACGGCAAACCGGTTTTTGCCGGCACCTTGCCCAGGCCGGTTATGATACGCATATATACCAGCCGCCCGGGACCAAAAAAGACCGCTACTGGGAAACCGAACAACCTGATCTCATCCGGTGGCTTACGTCCCTGCCCAAACCCGTCGGGCTGATGGCCTGCAATGATGACCGTGGCCATCATGTGATTGAAGCCTGCACCGTAGCCGGCCTGCATGTCCCGGAAGATGTAGCAGTCATCGGCTCCGATAACGATGAACTGGTATGCGGCCTGTGCCACCCTCCCCTCTCCAGCGTCGTGCGAAACGTCCAAAGAGCCGGGTTCGAAGCCGCCCGGCTCCTCGACCAGCTCATGGCCGGCGAAAAAATGGCCGGTCAGAAAATATTTGATTATCCCACCCATGTTGTCACCCGCCAGTCCACGGACATCCTGGCGATGGAAGACCGCGACCTCGCCCGGGCCGTGCATTTCATCCGCAAACACGCCAAAAACGGCATCCGGGTTGATGATGTAGTCGAGGCCGGTTTTCTCTCCCGCCGTGTGCTGGAGATGCGCTTTCGCAAAATGCTGCACCGTTCCATCCATGACGAAATCACCCGCGCCCGCATGAACGACGCCTGCCGCCTGCTCACCGAAACCCTGCTGCCGGTCTCCCGGATTGCTTCCACTCTGGGATATCCCGGTATTTCCGAATTCACCCACTCTTTCCATAAAATTATGAACCTGAGTCCCGCCGGTTTCCGAAAAAAACATGGGCTAAAATAACCGTTGTCGTTTGGGGGAACCACTCCGGTTTATGGGTTTTTCTTATAAATAACCAGAATGGATCCCGGCCGCTCTTTGGTTTGTATCAACAGGCCGTTTTCCATCAATTCCCGCCCGGTCATCGCTGCCGAACCCGGATCGTCCATCCCGCTCAGATTATAAACAGCATCCATCTCCAGGCCATACAGCCTGACGCGCATGGATTCATCGGGGCTTTCGCTGCGTCGAAATGCCTGCACCATGCCCTGGCCCAGATCCGGCCGGTCAAATTGCCAGGCGGCCCAGACCGTCTGATCCAGACTATAGTCCGTAAACGGATAAAAATCGCCGAAGAGGTACGGGCGAATGGCAAGGTATTCATTCAGCAAATTCCGCAGCAGATTCAGGTCCATTTTCGCCCAGCGTTCTTTGACATCCGGTACCCCGGCCATCGGCCAGCCCATCAGGAAGGCCGGACTGTACGCACTGCGGAAGGAATACGCGTTAAGATTCTGCATCGGTGTTACCCCGCCGAACAGCGGAATCCACGGCAGCAGCCCCCGGTTGTAACCCTGATTGACGACCGGGTCGAAGGTCATCGCCGCCTGGTAATCGCTGCGCCACAGCACGATACTGCGGCGAATCGCCTCCAGATCGATCTTCCGGCCGCCCTCGGCGCAATTGTCGATCAGCAGATGGGGATGGTTTTTCAGCAGGCCATCCCAGAATTCGTAAAATCCCTGAATATATCGTATCTGGCTCATGCCGATCCGGCTGGGATCGGTATCTTCCGGCCACAGATTCCCGCCGTCCTGACGAAATATATCCACACCGTAATCACTGACGATCTTGGAAAAATGCTCGATCATGTACTGGTTCACCTGCGGGTCGCCGTGATCCAACCCATAAAAAACCATCCCGCCGTAATCGGCATGTCCGAACGGCTGGCCCAGCCATTCCGGATGTTCTTTCCCGATTCCCACCGCCGGGTGAACGCTTTCCGGAACCATCCATAGCAGAAACTTCATGCCGCGCTGATGGGCGGCGTCCGCCAGCGGGCGTATGCCGTGGGGGAACAGTTCCGGATTGGGTACCTGGTGCGACTGATGTGCCTCCCAGCCCAGACTCATATCGGTCCACCCGGCATCCACCCAATAGCACTCCATCGGCAGATCATTCTCGGCCCAGAAATTGATTTCCTGAATATGCCGCTCTGCATTCATCCACGACCCCCAGTTGCCGTCGGCAATCAGCCCGGTAAAAGGCTTGCCGCCCGGTTGCGGCGAGTAATAGCTTAGCAATAGCCTGCGCCAGAGATTATGGGCACGCAGGCGGTCGCCCTGCCAGAATAGCACCAGAATCCGTGGACTGCGGATTTCCTCACCGGGATGCAGCAGCAAATGGGTCTCTTCCATACCCGCCTGAACCTGGAAGGAGCCGGCATCGCCCGCCTGCCGGATACCAGCAGCCCAGGGACCGGTCCATCCCAGGCCAAACAGGAATCCCCTGCCGCTCATCTCCACGTTGAAAAAAGGAAGGGACTCAATGGACGGCCCGCCGCCGCGCTTGCCCCCGCGTTTGCCGTGCGAGAATAATTTAAATTCCGCACCCGGCGCCACGGCATCAGTCTGCGACGAAAAGTCCGAAGGCGCGGCATCTGTGCCTTGGGCATGATGAACGGTTAAAATATTCTTCAGATTGCGGAAAGTAGCATCCAGCGCCTGAATATTCTCCAGAATCGGCGTGTCTTTCAGCCCCGTGTTCTTAAAATACAGAACCCACTCCACCGCCGGAAATTCCCGGTACTCGATACCCACGCAGCGAATCACCAGTCCGGTTTCGGGATCGGTATAAGTAAGCGTATGCTCCGTTCGCTTTTCATCCAGCGGACGACTGGCCCGCTTCAGATCCCACGAACCAAGGAACTCCGCCGAAGCGGTCCCGCCGTAGAGAAAGGAGAAAAACGGCCCACTGTCAAACAGAACCTCACCCTCCGCCTCCAGCACACCCTGAAATTGAATAGCCGCAAACCGGCGGGTTTCCTCCATCTCCTGCGAAGTCGGAGAAACGGCGGCTGCAAATTGCGGGAAGACCATTCCTGCCGCGATACTGATTGCGATAGAAATACGAAACTTCATCATATCAACTCCTTTCTGGTGTGGAATACCAATAGCATTTTTATTGGCCTTAATAGTAGGGATTCAGGCCGAACCAACGGTGGCTGCCGGTTCCCAGGGACCGGACGCTCAGGCGGCAGGGGGCGCCCGGCTCCAGCAGCTTACGCGGGACGGTAAAATAAAACAGGCCGAACTGGTCCACGGAGATGGTGCGGCTGATCTCAAACCGCAGTTCTACCTGCCGGTCATCGCTTACCCACCGGTCCGGGGCGGGCATATCAAAGCGGATCATCTCCTGGCCGTTGATTTCCAGTACAAAACCTTCCGTTTTCGGTTCGGAACTGAAACCCAGTCCGCCGGCAAAGACAAAGGTAACACTCTCTGCCGCTGGTTCCGGGGTAACCGGAGCGGTTTCCCAGGTGATTCGATTTCCGGCCTGGGTTTGCCGGCAAATAAACACACGGGCGTGGTCTTCCCGGTACGAATACCAGGTCCCGTCTTCGCCTTCGTTAGCCAGGAGGCGGCGGTAACCGGGCAGACAACCCTCGGGAGCAAGAGATACCACGGAGAGAAAAGAGGCCGGCCAGGCATCGGCGGGCCGGGGGAAGGTGGCGGCATAATCGAGCAGCCGGGCGATCAGCCATTCGTTTTCCGGCCGGCCCTGGGCCTGCTGGTGATTCAGGCCGCTGATCAGCAGACATCCCTTCCCGACTCCCGCTTCAAACAGCAGGGCCTCATCCTTGACTAGAATGATGCCGGGCAGGGCGCGGATAATGACCTGGGGAGGGGCGGGAACGTTCTCCAGATTGAATTTCGTTGCCCCTTCGATCAGGTGGAACCAGCCCTCGTCGCACCATCCATCCGGGGCGATGGAGCGGGTTACGGGATGGTCATAAACATATGTCCCTGTTTGATTTTTGTATTCGTCGGCCCGCCACCAACTGGTTCGGAACGTGATGGCGGTGGAATTCAGAAACTGGCCGGTGCCTTCCAGGGCTGCGACGGCGGCGCCCCGCTGGAGGGCATCGACGATCCGCGGATCGGGCAGACAACTGGTCAGGTACACAGCGAGGCTGGCCAGTTCGCCGTCGGCAGGCAGGGGCTGAAGATGCCAATGTGGGAACATCTGGAGATAAATTTCATCCGCAAAGACCGCAGTGGAACCGGCGGCAAGAGAAATTACGGCCGGATAGAGCCAGGAGGTCCACTCGTTAGTAAAATGTCTATCCCCGGCGTTCAGCTCCGCCGTGATTTTCAGTTTCGCGGGGGCGGCCATGTCCGGTAAATCCAGGCCGATAGGAGTGATTTCAGCCAGTTCGCCCTGGGGAACCGGTGGCAGTGAAATTTGTTGTCTGGCTATCGATTGATTACCGGCTTTGACCTCCCAGGTAAGCTCGCCGGGCAGCGGACCGGAAGAAAAATTCGACACCAGGAGTTTCAAATCCAACCTGTTTTTACCGCGATACGTCCGCTGTAATCCATCCTGGAGCAAAACTATGTCATTATTGAATTGCAATACTTCCTTTGGCGTGATCGACTTGGGGCGGAAGTAGTGGTCCACCAGGCCGTTGGAACTGGTCCAGTAGTCCTGAAATAACCACCAGTGGTAACCGCAGACATACGGATTCAGGCGCAGGGCTTCCAGGTTGTATTTGTGGCAGAGGGCGTAGAGCCGCTCGGATTTCTCGGCCCACTGATCCGCTTCGGCCAGCAGCCCCACCTTTTCTAGTTTGGCCAGGCCCTCCGTCAGCCAGAACGGCTTGATATTGTCCCGAAACTGCTCGACCAGATCGGGCCGCGAAAAGGTAACGTAATTGCCCGCCTCGTGGGAGATGGCGGGCTTGATTGGCCGGGGGAAGTGAAACTTGGCCGGATTGTCGAGTGGATTGCTGCCTTCGTTGAACTGGATGGTGTAGAAATCCAGCGTGTCCCGATCCGTTTTCGGATCCTGGAGAACACTCTCCGCCACCCCATCCGAATCCATGAAAAAACGCACGGGATCCAGCCGCCGGGCAATGCCGGCGAACAGGGCGGTCGGCTTGGGAAGATTATCATACTGGGACAACTCATTGCCCATGACCCAGCAGATAATCGAAGGATGGTTTCGATATTGCTTGATGACGGCGGTCCACTCCCGGCTATAGGTTTCGATGGCAGGGGCAGGATCGGTGTTCGGCGGCACATTTTTTTTCCAGGTCTCGCCCACCCCCGGCAAATATTGGTTGTAGCAGATTGGAAATTCGGCCGTAGCGATGATTCCCAGTTCGTCGCACGCCTCGTAATATTCCGGCGGCATGATGGAGCTGTGATGGCGGACATGGTTGAAGCCGAAGGATTTGATCGTGCGCAGACGGGCGAGGTGCACCTCCTTGTCGCTGGGCATGGCCATCTGTTCGGGGTAGATGTGGTCGTCGCCATAGCCGCACAGCATGAGCCGCTTTCCGTTCAGCAGCAGGTAGGGGCCGTCGATGGAAAATTGCCGCATCCCGAAGCGGCTTTCCACAGCGTCCAGGACCTGATCGTTTCGCAGCAGGCTCAGCCGGACCGTATAAAGCATTGGACTATCGGGGGTCCAGAGTTTTGCCTCAGGAATGGCGGCCTGGAGGCTTATCGTCTGACCGGCGGGTATTTGCGAATCCATTTTCAACAGAGTCGGTCTTGCCGTTAAGCACTGCACTGGCCGAACAGGTGGAGTCGGAAATATCCGGCTGCACGAACAGCTCACTCAGCCAGACATCAGCCCGTGCCTCCAGGAATATATGCCCCCAGATTCCGCCCCAGGGGATGTCCATAAAATCCGCCAGGGTACAGGCGCCGTACAAGGCATCGACCTCCCAGCGCTGTTTCGAATCCACCTGGATGGTCAGGGTGACGGTCCGGCCGGCTGCCAGGTAGGGCGTCAGATCGTATTCCTGTACCGACAAAAAGCCGATGTGCTCGCCCAGGTACTGATCGTCCAGCCAGACTTTGGTGTAGCGGCTGGCGCCCGTGACAATCAGAAAGGTCTGCTGACCGGCCCAGGAGGCGGGAATCTCGACCGTCCGCCGGTACCAGCCCTTGCCCACGAAGTTATGGCGGACCTTGTCGGTTTCCGTGCCGTAGCCCTGGTTGTCCCAGATGCCCGGTACGCGAATCGTCCCGTCGGCGGTGGGGGCGTAGCCCGGCAGCGGCATGGCGGGTAGTTTGGCATCGGGCAGGTACCATTTTTCGCTTTCTCCCCGATTATCAGGATCCGTTGCAAAATTCCAGATTCCATCCAGGCTCATTTTTTCGCGGGGAAGGGCAGAGGTTCCATCCCTATTTTCTTTTCCAGGCAAGCCGCTTTCAGGACTTTCGGCAGGGGCTGCTGAATCCGCTGATATTATGGAGGAAATTAACATCAATCCGCCTATGGCAAGGTACATCAAATTTCCCAATTTCATGGCAACAATTCCTTATAATGACAGTTTTGTATTTCCAATGGCAGGACAGTTTATTCCTGCCGGATTAATTGCAGTATGGTCCCGTCGCCTGCCTTCAGGTCAAGGGTTCCTGTTGGATCGGAACCGGCTGCCGCTTCCTGCAGCTTGATTTCATTCTGGTTGTGAACCATATCTACCACTTTAATAATCCCGGGACCAACATGCAGCCTGATTTGTTCGGAGGATTCCAGATTATCGTTTACCACCACCGCATAGTTTTGCCCCGTTTTCGGATCGACAAAACATTGCAATGTTGCCGGAGAGTCCGCCTTGGCCAATGTTTCGGACGTGGCCCGCCAGCGGAGAATGAGTTGGGAAAAAGGACCAAGAGCCTGAAACGCCTTGCCGATTTCTTCCAGTTGCGGTGTTGCCTTCGCATCCAGGGTAGTCAGTGCGGCAGGGCCTGCATCCGCAGCTTCCTTGACCAAAATGTCTTTCCACGGAACATCCGGGGCCGGATTCTCGCTGGTTTCCGGTGCACATTTGAATATCGGAGCCAACTGAAAGAAGATGACCCCCTTGCTCTGGCCGCGGAAGGTTTCCCACACCTGCCACCGCATCTCCGCCGGGGTTGGACACCGCCAGTGAAGATAAGCCCCCGGCAGCGCGATGAGATGACTGTTCTTCTCATACCGGTAGGGGCCCCATATCTCCACGAAACACTGGCCCATGATCCAGGGCGCGATGTTTTTTTCCCCGATGGCCTCGATCATGTTCCGGGCGTTTTGGCGGAAAAATCCCTGGCTGGCCGCGGCGGTATGAGGTCCATTTACATCGTTAGGGCCGAAAAAGGGATACAGATCTACGCACACCACCGGCAGATGGGTCTTTTTCGGCACCAGGGGTGTCTGAGGCCACATACTGACAACCAGGCTGAATCGATTCGGGTCCGCTTCACGAAACATCTGTCGCAGCGTCTCCATATGCGGCAGGTCTTCTTCCCCCGGTTCATCGCTTAGTACCCAGCCTGCCAGCGCCTTCGAGTTGCCTGCCAGTTTCACCACCCGCGGAACAGCCTGCTTAAAATAGATCCCCTCATCCGGCCACCGATCTTTGATTTTCCCCTCAATAGTATCCAGAGACACCAGTAATGTAAGGCTCCGGTTCTCGCACTCCTGAATCAGCCTGGGCAAATCTGCCTCCGACATGTTCGTAACCCAAAGCAGATTGACATGGTTGTCAGCGCACACATCAAGACGCCGGCCCACATCTTCCCATCGCTCGATTCCCGTATAAGCTGCACACTGACCAGGAAGCTCCCAGCTTAAATACACCCCCAATGGAACAAAATCCGGCGGCTCATCCGCCGGAACAGCCTGCGCCACGGGAGTAACCAGAAACAATAGGGCCGTGATTTTGAGCAGAAGATCCCTGCGGTTGGTTTTACTTTGATCTCCGTGATTTCGATCAGAATCTTTCTGGGTAATGAACGGAAATCCTGGTTTCATGGGAAATACCCCTTTCATGGTTCGAGACTTTCCAGCATGCGCAGGACTTTTTGATGCCGGCTTTCGTAGAGGAGAGGATCATCCGGAAAACTGGAAATGGAAGGAAAACAGGTTTCCAGTTGAACAAGAGCTTTTGCCTCCGGCAGCAGCTTGCTGACCGCTTCGGAACGACTGGAATCCTTCTCGATTTGTGCGATTTTCTCCCGCAGCATGGCAAACAGGTCGTAATCTTCAAATCCATCGCGGACAATTTCC